>JBJMGO010000304.1:0-14824 GCA_045807825.1 Pyrinomonadaceae bacterium
GCCGGTGAGGAATGCTGAGGTTTCGCGAAGGTACAGCGGGATCGGCCCGACGCCGCCGGCGGAGACGTGGGCCTCGATGATCGTGTCAGTAGCCCGCACGTTAGTAAGGGCCACTTTATCGCCGGTGTTGCCATTACTCACGTGCGGACTACTGACACGGAGCGAGATCGCCGAATTGACCGTTGAAATATCTAGGTACTTACGTTTTGAGACCTTTTCGAAGTTGAAGCGAAAGTCGTGCGACGGCTTTTTGAAGTAGATAGTCGTGATGATCTCGTCGGGTTTCTTGGCTAGTTCTTTGTAGCCGAGATAAAGGTCTTTTAGCTTGAGTGTGCGCTGCGAAAGAACCACCCCGTCAGCCGAAGCGGCTGCCACCCCTCCTTCGTAAGGAGGGGAGCTCAAGACGAGCTCCGCGTCGAGGGCTAAAAACCAAACCGTCATGTCACCGATCGGCGATGCATTTACGAAATTCCCCGCGAGGGTCGCCATGTTGCGGATAGGCGTGGATGAAACAAGCTTCAGGTGCTTGTAGAGATCTGGGAAGATTGCCTGCATCACACGAGATTCGAGCAAATCGGTCACGGTCGCTGACCCGCCGATCTCGATGGTGTCACCTATATTGCGGACGCCGCGGAGTTCATCGTTATAGAGGAGTGGAGTTGCGAAACTATCGGCCATCTCCTCCGGTCGTTGAACGTAAGTGTCCGTTCCACCGCCGACGAATCTCACCGGCTCCTGCGGCGCACTCGCTACCTCGCCGCTTTGCAGCACCGTAGCCGCACCATTCAAATTCCTAAGGCGTTCAGCGATCTCGCCGAAGTATGCCGGCACATACTGCCTAGTTCCTTTTGCCCACTGCCCACTCAACTCACACGCCGCACGCTCGATCGACTTGTACCCCGTGCAGCGGCAGATATTGCCGTCGACAGCCGAGACAGCCATAGCCGCAGTCTTTGGTGTGTCGTCGATACAGAAACCCGTCAGCGACATAACAAAGCCAACGGTGCAAAATCCGCATTGCGTCCCGCTCTCGTCGACCATCGCCTGCTGCACGGGCGTGAGCGAGCCGTCCTCAGGATTGATTCCCTCGACGGTGACGACGTGCTTGCCCGCAGCGTTTGCGAGCGGCATCAGGCACGACGTCATAGAGCGATACTTCACCTGGTCCCCAACGAGCTCACCGACTAGGATCGTGCACGCGCCGCAATCACCCTCACGGCAGCCTATCTTTGTGCCTTTGAGATTCTTGCGGTACCGGACAAAGTCCAGCACCGTCGTCCCTGCGGGTTCGAATGTAGAGATATCCTCGTTGTTGAGGACGAATCGGATCATGAGAGTAGTTATTCGATGCCGATGAAGATCTCTGTAACGGCCTGATTCTCGTCCCCGACCCAGTCACCGTATCGCTCGACACGAGGGCCGATCTCCCTTAGGTCGCGTGCGGCTAGCTCGCGCTCGAACGCGTGATGTGTATCGACCAGCTTGTGGTACGGACCGACGTATCTGTAATAAGCCGCTCGCGCGATGTTTACCGGTTTGTACTCGAGCAGGTCGCCGACGGCAGTGGCATCATTCATCTCGACACCGGTGAACATCCGCGATGCCGAATCATAGACCCAGAAGTTGATGCCTTTGTGAGGCAACTGGTTTTCTCGCACACGTCGCCAAAGTTCGTCCATCAGCCGCTTGCCGGTGCCAGCGAAATCAAGCTCTATGACCTCGCCGCTGATGCCGTAGAGGTCCCACGCCAGATTCTCACGGATCTCGATATCCATTCAGTACTCCACCTTGTCTGGCTTTGCGATCCACTCGCTGAAAACCGCCCGCGCGTCGTTCCGCAAAAGGCTCTGCAGCGGCAGTTCGCGGCTGTCGTTGTCGCGGTAAAGCTCATTGTAAAAGTGCTCGTCGTCAAATCCCGCTTCGGCCGCGTCCTCGCGGGTCCCGGCAAAGTAGACCGCATCCGGCCGCGCCCAAAGGATCGCACCAAGGCACATCGGACACGGCTCGCAGGACGTGTAAACGGTGCAGCCTGTGAGTTCAAAACTCTGGAGCCGCGAACAAGCGTCCCGAATAGCGACAACCTCCGCATGAGCCGTCGGATCGTTTGTCGAGGTCACGCGGTTGTTGCCCTCGCCGACGATCTCGTCACGACGAGCGACGACGCAGCCGAAAGGACCGCCGTCATTGGACTCCATACCTTTGCGGGCAAGCTCGATCGCCCGCCGCATCATTTGTTCGTGAATGTCGCTCACTGTTCTTTCGGGCCCGTGACGCGGATCTCGTAGAGGTGCTTCCAATCTTTGCCGGTTACGAAGATACGATCCTTGTCGGCATCGTAGGCGATGCCGTTCAGCGTGTTTTCGGCCTTCGGGTCGTATGGATCGTTCAACTTATCCGCTGCAGGGACATCGTCGGGCGAGATGCCATTCAGGTCGATCCATCCGATCACCTTGCCGGTGCTGAGATCGATCCGTGCAATGTAGTTAGGCTTGCCGAGGATCTCAGGCTTCTCAGAATGCCAGATGTTCGCCCACAGCTCGCCTTTAACGATCTCAAGCTCATTGATCTGCATGAGCGGTCTGCCATTTGGCTGCATTACGGGGAGCGTTCTCACTGTCTGGAATGTCGCTGGGTCGACGATCTTCAGCACGTGCGTGCCCTGGTCAAAGATGAGGTTTGTGCCATCGGTCGTCATTCCCCAGCCCTCGCCCTGGTAGCTAAATTCCTTTTGCACCGCAAAGGTTTTGGCGTCGAATGAGCGTGCTAGCTGGTCTTGGTATGTGAGCTGATAGATCTTGTCACCGAGCAGAGCGATGCCCTCGCCAAACTCCTTCGCCGGATTCTTCCACTGCTGAACGACTTTCCCCGTTGTCAGCTCGACCTTCCTCAGCGAAGATTGGTTCTCCTCACCGGTGCTCTCGTAAAGAAAACCGTCATAGTAAAAGAGGCCCTCGGTAAACGCCTTCGGGTCGTGCGGATAGGTGTTTACGACCTCGTAACCGTAGACGGGAGCCGAAGTTTGCTTTGGAGAATTGTTGTTGACGTTGTTGCCGCGATTGCCGTTGTTGGTGGGAATACCCGAGCAGGCGGCGGCCATCGCGATGGCAAATAGCAGGACACACAGACGCATATTTCGCTTTCTATTTAACGAGCGCTCGGTCGATCGCAGCTTTAAAGGCACCGGCTGAGAGATCTCTGATCCGTACGCCGTTGATAAAGATCGTCGGGGTGCCCGTGATGTGATAACTCTCGCCGTCTGCGACGTCTTTTTTGACCTCGGCGGCCGTCGCGTCGGATTTAAAGTCTAACTCAAACTGCTGGGCGTTCAAACCTAGTCCCGTCGCGTACTTGAGCAGCGAAGCGTCATCCAACGCCGACTGATTGTGGTAGAGAATGTCGATGTAGTCAAAGAATTTGCCCTGCTTGTTTGCCGCGGCGGCGGCCAGCGCGGCGCGATAGGCGTTCTCATGGATCTCCTGCAGCGGATAATCGCGCACCACAAATCGGATCTTGCCCGGATACTGGTCCATGACCTTCTTCAAGATCGGGTCTGTGGCCGAGCACGCCGGACACTGAAAGTCGCTGAACATCACTATCGTCACCGGAGCGCCCACCGGGCCTTTCGCCGGACTCGTGCCGGCGGAGATGTTCTCGACGATCGGGTCTGGTCGCTTATACGAGACGACGACCTTGTACTTTGCCCCGAGCCTTTTTGCCAGGGCATCGTTAAGACCGATGCGTTCGTCGTCGGTGTAATCCTTTAGCTTGTTTGTCACCTCGCGAGCAAGCAGGTCGCTCGGACCGATGTTCTGGGCCTTGGCCTCCTCGGCGAGGAGCTTTTGAAATATGAGGCCGTTCAGCTCATCGGCGATGAGATCGGCGACGTCTGCCTTGGCATTCCATAATTGCAGCCGTGCGTATTCCTCGTATTCCTTGTAGGTGATCGGCTGTCCGGCGACGGTGGCAAGAACATCCGATGGCGCGATCAATTGCCCGTTAACGTCCTTTCCCATCGAGGCGATGTACTTTTTTGTCAGCACATCAAAATAGGTGACAAGCACTTTTTGCTCGGGCTCCGCACGAAGGTATGCGACAACTTTCTTTCGCACCTCGGTCGGCGGCTCGCCGGCGAGAGCGGACTGGTTTGCATCGATGACGGCCTGGACATCGGCGTCGGTCGGTGCGGGAACTTTGGCCTTTTCCGCAGCGACCAGCTTTCCGGGTGTCGAGCCGACTGCCTTGGCCTCAGCGGCGAGGGCACGTTCATTGATCAACTGGCCGAGAATGTCGGAGCGGAATTTTGCCATTCGCGCCGGCACATCCGCGACGATCTTTTGTGTGTCTTCCGAGAGATCGCGAAAATGTATCGGCTGGCCGTTAACCGTCGCGAGAACGTCATCAGGCTTTTGCGCCGTGAGAGCCAGAGCGGCGGCGATGGTTAGGACGAGGGCGGCAAGAGGCTTCATAAACTTGCTAGATGGTAGCAAACCATTGTGCTTTGATGCCTATTGGCATCGGCGGTTGCTAAAATCACCTGGACGATGCCCCGCAAGCTGCCGCGAAAATTCTACTCCGCAACCGACACCGTCGCGATAGCCCGCGGGCTGCTTGGCAAACTGCTCGTGATCCCCGATGAAGAAGGCCGCCGCGTCTCTGGAATGATCGTCGAGACCGAGGCGTATCTCGGTGCGGAGGATCGCGGTGCGCATTCCTACGGCGGCCGCCGCACGGCCCGGAATGAAGTCATGTACGGCGTCGCCGGGCACGTCTACGTGTTTTTTGTGTACGGGATGTATTACCAGTTCAATATCGTGACTGGGCCGGTCGGTCATCCGCACGCGATACTTATACGCGGTATTGAGCCGGTGGACGGCATCGGCATCATGCGCGAGCGGCGTGGCGACAAAGTTAAGAAAGATCGTGACCTCACCTCCGGTCCCGGCAAGCTCGCGATCGCCATGGGCATCGATCGCACGCTGAATGGAGCCGACCTCCTCAGCAACCAGTGCTGGATCGAAAATTACCGCACCCTTCCCGACGCCGACATAGCCACCGGCCCACGCATCGGCATCGATTACGCCGGCGACGACGCCCTAAAGCCATGGCGGCTGTGGATCACTGGGAATCAGTTTGTCAGTAGGAGGTAATCCTTTACGGATAGTAAATGATACGACGATAACTGATGGCGCCCGGCGTTAGCTTCACCCCTGACTTCGTGAAGGCTCTCTGAATGGTCCAGTTCCCCTGGGCGTCGAACTCGTATTTGTAGATTGTGGTGCTCTGCAGTTTGTTCTGGTCATCGTACTTCTTTTCCTCGATAACGTTGCCACTGGCGTCTAGCGTGCTAACGGTTCGGGAATTGAGCTTGTTCTTTTCATCAAACACCGTCTTTTCGTCCCGGTTCAAAGAATATGAGTGGACCTCGCGTAGAGCCATATCGCCGGTATTGTTAAATGTGATCTTTTCCTTTAGAGCACCTGAACGGTCGTACTTTAGGTCGTACCTCTGCGAATAACGTTCATCACGTTTCTTATGAGTGCCGCCCTCGGGACTGATGCTCGTTAGTTCAGTGATCTGCTCCTCGTTAGGGCCTTCATACCCTCCGTATTCAATCACTTTGTCGGCGCTCACGCGTTGGCCGTCTATCCAGCCAAACTGGCAGAGGTCCGACGGATAGCCATAATGGTAATAGATCATTCTTGTTAGGTTTCCATGGGCGTCAAAGTTCTCTTCACTATCCTTCTCTCGTGAGGTCTTTGCGGATTCCTGCGTCTCGGTAAACACATCCTGCACGAGTCCCTTCAGTCCCTCCTGTTGTGCATCCGAGGCACTTGCCTTGAAATCGGGT
The DNA here is from genome assembly GCA_045807825.1 of Pyrinomonadaceae bacterium. GTDB lineage: Bacteria > Acidobacteriota > Blastocatellia > Pyrinomonadales > Pyrinomonadaceae > OLB17. The sequence goes on from JBJMGO010000304.1 coordinate 5,849, forward strand.
CGTTGCGGCAAGGGCTTGGGCATATTTTCCGCGATCAGTGCTTGACCCCATTCATCTTTCGGTAGGAATCGAAATGAGTCTAAGACGGTGAGTAATGGGTCAAAACTGTCCGCGCGGCGGGTGACGGCAATGAAGACCAATCGCGTGGGGGTGAAGAATAGCCGAGCTAGAAAGCGGCCTGATCCCACGGCTCTAAGCTCAAGTCCTTTTAGACCGTCCTTTTGAAAGGGATTTTCTGCTACGTCGAGTCCGGCCTTCTTCAATTCGTCTAGCCAGTTCTTTTTGTATCCATCAATTACTTTGGCTTTATCAGCCTCGGAAGGCTTATGATTTTGGCCGTAGACGTAGTAATACTGCAGCTCGACAAAATTGTTCAAAGGGTCACGCCACCAAACAGTCTCGCCGCTTAACTGGTATTCACCAAGGGCCATCTCCAGGTCGTGCCGTTCGTTTGGGGGACCTTCGACGTGAATGGCGAGTCGACCTTTGCCGGAAATGAATTCGTCAGTTGTGGGTTGAGCTGAGACGCCGATAAGGGCCGCAAAGATTATGGCCAACGTGATGGGAGCTATCTTCATTGACGGTATTTTATGCTCTTTTGATTCGCATGCGCATCCCAAACTTTGGGCGGAGCGTGATCTTCGGGTCGAGTCCGATCTTCTGATCCGGTTCGAGGCGAAGCTTCCAGCGGCTGCCGATGGTGGCGGTTAGCAGGATGAGCTCGGTCCAGGCGAAAGCCTCACCGATACACCTGCGAACCCCGCCGCCGAAGGGGAAATAGATATTCCGCTGACCCGCCTCTTTGACCGAGAGCGAAAGCCAGCGTTCGGGACGGAATTCGAGCGGCTCATCCCAAAACCTCGCGTCTCGGTGCATTACGAATGGGCTCACAAGTACGACGGCATTCGCCGCGATCGGATATCCGCCGAGTTCATGCTCCGCAATTGCTTTACGGCCGATCGCCCACGCGGGCGGGTAGAGACGCATCGACTCGGCGATGACCGCCTCGGTGAATGTCAGTTGGGGAATATCGTCCATCGCCGGAAGGCGTCCTCCGAGGACGCTCTCGAACTCCCGGTGCAGCTTTGTCTCGGCCTCCGGGTTTTGCGAGAGCAGCATCCACGTCCACGTGAGGGCGTTGGCAGTCGTTTCGTGGCCGGCGAGAAATAGCGTCAGCACCTCGTCGCGGACCTCCTCGTCGGTCATCGCGGAGCCGTCTTCCTCATCGCGCGCATTGAGCAGCATCGAGAGGAGATCGCCGCGGTCCTCACCGGTGCGGCGGCGTTCGTCGATAAAGCCGTACACAATTTCGTCGAGCGTTCTGCGTGCCCGCTTTAAGCGGATCGAGTGCGGCAGCGGCAGTTTTTCGAGAAACTCGGAAAACGGCAGGAGCAGATAGTTGAACATCTCGACGAGCGTCGTCATTGCGTGCCCGACGCGGTCGGCTTCGTCAGTCACGTCGGCCCCAAACAGCGTTTTCGCGACGATCTGCAGGGTCAGCCGCATCATGTCGCGGTCGATATCACGAACCTCACCGTCCTGCCATGTGTCTGCCATTCGCCCCGCAGCCTCGACCATTGAACGGGAATATTCAACAATGCGCGTGCGGTGAAAAGCGGGCTGGATCATTCGCCGCTGCCGAAGGTGCGACGCTCCCTCATTTGTGAGCAGCCCGTTGCCGAGCAGGCTCTTTGTTCTCTGCAAGGCGCGGCCTTTTATGAATTTGTCCGCATTTACGACGAGCACGTCGCGGACGAGATCGGGATGATTGGCAAAGTACAGCGGCTGATTCCCCATCTGCACGTAGCTGACGTCGCCGAGCTTTGCCTGCCGCGTGAGAAAGCCCGTTCGATCGCGAAAGAAGCTTCGCATATGACCGCCGATCAGGTCCCGAGGCTGCTCGGGTGCCAAATTTGTAAGCTTTTTTGCGGCGGTGTCGGGCATTCGTTACAAGGGAGGGAAACTGCTATTTTTATAGCATATGACCGAAGCAAGACAGGGTAAGGTAAAGCCCGATATTCGCGCCATCACGCGGCTCGTGCCGCCGTCGGGTAACCTCGTTCAGGGCCAATCGGAGCTGCCGATCGATCCGCAGCTCGCACGCGAGGCCGCCGACATCATTGCCGCCAGCCAAAACCACTATGGCGGCAGCGAGGGCGATGCGGGGCTCCGCAAGGCCATCGCCGCGAAGATCGCGCGCTACAACGGCATCCAGGTCGACCCGGAGGCAAAGCCCTTTGAGGTCATGGTCACGACCGGCGGCACCGGAGCCCTCGTCGGGATCGCGTTGAGCTATTTGCAGGCCAATTCCGCATTAGTTTTCGAGCCGTACTATCCGTATCACAAGTTCATCATCGAGAAGTTTGGCGGTAAGACGGAGCCGTTTGAACTGGATGAGCGATTGACGTTTGAAAAAGACGCATTACTCGCTCGTTGCAAGACGCTGAAGGATCGTAAGGAGTACCCTCTCAAGGCCATTATCGTCTGCACGCCTGCAAATCCGAGCGGCAAAGTGATGACGCAGGACGAGCTCGACGCGATCGCCGAGGTCGCAAAAGAACTCGACCTTCTCGTCATCTCCGACGAGGTTTACGAGCACTACGTCACCGGCGAGAATCCGCACATCCCAATAGCTCGCCTGCCCGAGATGTGGGAGCGGACGATCACGGTCAACTCATTCTCAAAGTCGTGGAATATCTCCGGCTGGCGCCTTGGCTACGCGTACGGCCCCGGCAATTTGCTTGCTCCGTTAAATGCGGCCGCGAATGTCATCTACGTGTGCCCCGCAACACCACTGCAAGCCGCGCTCTCACGCGTGCTGATGGCGGACGACACGTACTACTCACATTTGAGGGACAAGTTTGACGAGAAGCGGAGGACGTTCTCGGAAGGGATCACGGATCTAGGATTTGAGATCTACGACTCAGGCTCGGCTTTCTACCTTTGGGCCCGCATACCGCGGCAGTACAACGACGCGATCGCTTTTAACGAGATGCTGATGCGTGACGCAGGCGTCGGCATGACCCCCGGCTCGGCCTTTGCCGATGGCGATCTCTGGGACGCTCACGTCCGCATCTGCATCGCCCGCGAAGACTCGATGCTGGATGGTGCCATGCAAAAGCTGCGATCAGTGCTGACCTAAGCTCACTGCACCATTGCCTGAAATTCACTCTCGTTGAGAACGGTGACGCCGAGCGACTCGGCCTTCGTGAGCTTTGAGCCCGCGTCCTCGCCGGCGACCACGAAATCCGTCTTTTTAGACACCGAGCCCGAGAGCCTGCCGCCGCGTTCCTCGATGAGTTGTCCCGCCTCGTCTCGTGTGTAATTCTCGAGTTTGCCGGTGAGCACGAATGTCTTCCCAACAAAACGGTCGTCTATCATCGCGGTGCTCGCCGCGTCCGCCTCGGTCTGCACGCCAGCCGCCTTCAGCCGCTCCACAAGCTCCTGATGCCGCGGCTCGCGAAACCACTCATACACGCTCTCCGCAACCGTCAGCCCGATCTCGGGAATGTCGTCCAACTCCTCGACCGACGCCGCAGCGAGCTTGTCGATTGAGCGAAAGTGATTAGCCAGGATCTTTGACGTACGTTCGCCGACGTGCCGAATGTCGATGCCAAACAGCAGCCGCTGCAGCCCATGCGTCTTGCTCGCATTGATCTCATCGATCAGCTTACGCGCGGTCTTCTCACCCTTTCGCTCAAGTGATGAGATATCCGCTGCCGTCAATGTGTATAGATCCGCGACGTCCTTAACGCGGCCTGACTCAGCAAGTGTCTCTATCAGCACATCGCCGAGGCCCTCGATGTCCATCGCTTTGCGAGCCGCAAAGTAGGCGATCCGCCCTCTGATCTTTGCGGGGCAATCAGGGTTCGTGCACCGCCGCACGGCCTCGCGTTCGGGCCGTACGGCGGGCGAATTGCAGACGGGACAGGTGGTAGGAAATTCAAACTCCCTCTCGCTGCCATCCCGTCGAGACGGTATATTCTGCAGCACTTGCGGTATGATCTCGCCGCTCTTCTCGATCAGCACGTAATCGCCGAGCTTCAGGTCCAGTCGCTTGATCTCGTCCTCATTGTGCAGCGATGCCCGTGCGACGGTCGTGCCCGCAAGCAGCACCGGCTCAAGATGCGCAACTGGAGTTAAGGCTCCCGTCCTGCCCACCTGAATACTGATGTCCAGCAGTCGCGTCGTCGCCTGCCGTGCCGGATACTTGTAGGCTATTGCCCAACGCGGTGCCTTGCTCGTCGTGCCAAACTCGTCTTGCAGCGCCGTCGAGTTGACCTTCACAACCACGCCATCGATCTCGTAATCAAGGTCGTCGCGCGCGGTCTCCATCTCGTTGATGAAATCAGAAAGGTCTCCAAAGCTCTGGCAGAGCCGCCGGTGCGGATTTACATGAAAGCCATTCCGCTCGCACCACTCAAAGATCGCCCAGTGCGTCGCAAACATCTTCTGATTGCCTGTAAACGCGTCGTACGGGAACATATCCAGCCGCCGCGACGCCACCACTGTCGAGTCCAACATTCTCAGTGTCCCGGACGCGGAATTGCGGGCATTCGCAACCGTCTTTTCACCCTGCATCTCGAGCTCGGCATTGATCTTGGCAAACTGCGAACGCGATAAAAACACCTCGCCCCGCACCTCCGCGTGAGCCGGAGCGTCCTTCCTCAAACGCAGCGGGATCGTGCGAATCGTCTTTGCATTCTGCGTGATCTCATCGCCCGTTCGCCCGTCGCCGCGAGTAGCTCCGGTAGCGAGAATGCCGTTCTCGTAATGAAGCGAAACGCTCAAACCGTCGATCTTCAGCTCGGCCACGTAATCGACCTTGCGTCCCTCTGCAAGGCGTTCACATCTCTCGGTAAACGCCTTAAGATCCTCCAGGCTGTAACTGTTGTCCAGCGACATCAACGGCACCGTATGGGTAAACGGGCGCAGCGAATCCGCCTTGCCGCCCACACGCTGCGTGGGGCTGTCAGGCGTTATCAGCTCCGGATACTCAGCCTCCAACTTTTTCAGCCGCTCGAGCAACTGGTCGAATTCGTAATCCGAGATCTCGGGAGCGTTATGCTGATAATAAAGCTCGTTGTGATGCTCTATCTCGCGCCGTAGATCCTCGATCTCCTTTTTTACGTGCGCTGTCATATCAGGCGTTCATAAACTCCGCTATCAACCTGTGAAAATGATGCGTCCCCTGCTCCCGGGTCGGCGAATAGCGTCCCTGCGTGTAAAACCGTGAGCGTATTCCCCTCTGCACGCTCTCGACAACGGCTTCGTCCTCAAGCTCCACGCTGTGGAGGTCAGCACCCGCACCGTCGGCCATCAATGACTCGTCAAGGACGTAGCTGAGAAATTCAACGATCGTCTTATCCTTCGTCATCGGGCGCACGATGTTTACTGAGATCCCCCACGGATAAAAGTTAAACATGGTGTTGGGAAAGACAAATAGATAGCGGGCCTCCACCTGGCCCGCCGCATATCCCGTCTGCAAGCTCGCGTACCTGGACAACTCCGTCGAATACGTCCCATAATCCACCACCTTGTTGAGTTCGTGGTGCACATACGGGATGTGGAAACCCTCCAGATAGTTCTCGCAATAAAGCGCCCAGTGAGCATCGATCTCGTACTCACGTGTCGCCGCGAGTTTTAGACCCGCGGTGTGGATATTACTCAGATGATCTGAGACGCCGCCGATCAGTTCGTCAAAGTTCACAGCCGGTGCGACGGATGTAAACAAGAATCCACCCCGTTCAGCGAGCGGCAGCTTCCGTAGGTTCTCGGTCTCGCTCGGAAAATCGGCGACCCCCTCAAATTCCGGCATTGACGCGAATGTCCCATCGAGCAGGAATCGCCGCCCGTGATATGAACATCGGATCAGATCGCCATCGCACGGCTGTTCGATGAGCACCTTGCCGCGATGCGTACAGACGTTTGTGAGACAAGATATGTATTCACATGTGCGTACCAGCAGCAGCGGCTCGTCGAACATACCGGGTAGGAGTGTAATAGGTGTCAACGCATGTTCAAGGTCGTATTCACGCGCTAAAAACTGCCAGCTTCGGGCGAATATCTTCTCCCGCGCCTCGTCAAAGTAACGCTGGTCCGTGTAGAAGTCCGAATGCAGCGTCCTCGCTTCGCGAATGTCTTGATCTACCTCGAACATCGAGAGTCAGTACAAAAGGAACGCCGGCCTCTCCGCGTCACGCCTAAATCCCCGCGCTACAAGCCCGCCTGCAAACGCTGCCAAAAATTCAGCTCTTACCCGCAGCAGCTCCGCCTTTGCCTTCTCGAGGTCAACATCAACGAGCTGCAGCCAATCATTCACGGCCACGATCTCTGCCACTGGAATTATGTCGTCCACCGGCGTCTCACCCGCCGCAAGAGCCTCGACCCGTGGATCTCGCAACTCCCAATCGGCCATCAAACGATCGCTGTCGATCCCGAGCCGCTTGCCCTCAAGCCCAGGCGCAGTGCCGTAATCTGTCCCGTAAAAATTTATGCGATAGTCGCGTGTAAACGCACCGAGTTTCTCGAGATTAAAGTACGCATTCCTCGCCTTCACAGGCTCGAACGTCCAGCGAATGTGATCAATGCCTTCACTCAAAGCTCGCTCTCGCTGTGCCCATTTCAGCTTTGCACCGAGGCCGAGACTCTGATATTCCGGGCGAATACCCGTCATATGTGAGTAGTACGCCCGACGGCCATTTACGTAAGCGGGCACAGTCAAAGTGAACCCTGCGAGCCTCTTTCCGTCCCATGCGCCAAGCGAGAAACCACCTGCATTCTTGGTCACGACAAGGTGCCGCACGGGCGAGAGCTCTGCCTCGGGCAGTGCAAATACGTCGCGCTGGACCTGCACGCACTGCGTCAGTTCCTCGATGGTCGTGCATTCGCGGATCTCGATGTTGTCGCGCATCTTCTCGGAAAATCATACTAAAAACAGCCCCCTTAACAGCAGGAACCAGTAAAAAATACCTGTTAACAAACTGTCCTAATGTCTGATATCCTTTCATTGCCGCTTCCCATGCGGTTCCCCAAGCCTGATTCCTTTCAATGGTTCCAAAAAAAGACCTGGAAATTCGAGGTAACCTCCTCACGCACCCTTTTGCCGAGGTGCTCGCGGAGATCGCGCACGCGGAGCTCAGCGGGAGTTTGCGTGTCAGCGCAAGCGAGAAAAAGACCGTCGTCTATTTCCGCGCCGGCAGGCTCGTATTTGCCGCATCGAACGCGCGCTCCTGTCGCCTCTATGAGCTCGTGCTCGCTAAAGGCAAGGTCGATCGATCTGAGTTGTCCCGTTTGCCGGATGTTTCCAATGATTTCGAGCTTTCCGCATACCTCCAGGAGAGAGGCGTCCTAACTAAGGAAGGCGTCGAGGACCTCTTCAAGGAGCAGATCTCAGCTATCGTCTCCGACGCACTCTCTTGGCATGATGGCGAATGGACCTTCAGCCATCTCGCCAGAGCCCGCGACGGCCTCGACTTCAAGATCAAGACGGACGAACTACTCGTTAGGTACTCCCGTTCCCTGACCCCGGACGCGGTTCTCAAGCGTTTTCGCAGCTTGGACGAAAAATTCGAGCGATCCGCTGTTCCAATGAACGGCCTCGTACTTAGCCCCGTCGAGGCGTTCGTGCTCTCGCGTGCGGAGGAGGGCGAGCTCACAGCGGCCGAGATGGCGAGCGTCGCGGCCATGCCAGGAACATCGGCCCTTCAGGTGATGTACACGCTTTGGCTCGCCGGTCTCCTCGACCGCACTCAATGGTCGTCGGCATTCAGCGATGAGAAGATTGCGGCCATCCGTGGTGCAAAACTCGAGCTAAAACGTGAAGCCACGATCCCCTCGTTTACACCTATCGAGCAAAGGGAAAAACCTGCCGCCCCCTCAGAGCCTGCACCACAGGAACTCACGATCACACTTGACGAATACCTCGACCGCGTAGAGAACGCCGCGACGTACTACGATATCTTCGATGTGCAGACGGATGAGAGCGTCGCCGAGATAAAGCGGGCCTACTTTGCCCTTGCAAAGATGTTTCACCCCGACAAGTATCATAGCGTCGAGGACGAGCTGCGGAAGCGCGTCCAACGGGCGTTCACCGAGCTGTCGCAGGCACACGAAACCCTTAAAGATACCGATCAACGGGAGCTGTACGACTATCGAATGCGCAAGGAGATCGCCGTCCGTGCAAAGGCCGTCCAGTCTGGGCAGACAGTCGACCAGAGCCAGCAGTTAATGCAGGCGGCTGAATGTTTCGATCGCGGGCTCACGCTTTTGATGGACAACGAGGCCGACGACGCCCTGCCGCTGCTCGCGAGAGCGGTGCACTACGCCCCGAATAATGCCCGCTACCACGCCTACTATGGTAAGGCCCTGTCGGCAGACCACGGCAAACGTCACAAAGCTGAGGCCGAGCTGCAGGCTGCTCTCAAGATCGATCCGGAAAACGCGACATTTCGCCTCATGCTGGCGCAATTCTTTATAGAGATGGGCTTAAAAAAACGTGCCGAGGGCGAGCTCAATCGCCTGCTCGCCGTCTCCCCATCAAATCGCGAGGCGCAAGACATGCTCGCGGGTCTCAAGAATTCCTGACTTGTAACGCCGCCCGCAAACGCGAGAAACTAACGCCGTGGGTTTTCTCGCAGAAAGATCACCAGAGGAAGACAAGCTTCTCAGCATCGCAGCCTCGATGGACCAATTCGAGGGCTATGCTCCGGGGCAGGCGAATCGTGTCGCGTGGTTGGCAGACGCGCTCGCTGAGAAGTTCGGCCTTGCCCGCCGCGATCGGGAATTCCTCGAGCAAGCCTCTCTCCTCCATGACATCGGCGAAATGCGTATGGCCCGCGATTACATCCGAGCAGATCGCGAGCTGACAACCGATGAGCGACTCGATCTCGAACGGCATCCCGTGATCGGCGAGCAGGAGATCGCGAAGCTGGAGTTGCCAAAGAGTACACAACTCATCGTCCGCTGGCACCATGA
>JBJMGO010000305.1:0-4665 GCA_045807825.1 Pyrinomonadaceae bacterium
ACGGAATTCGATATGACCTACGGTACCGACTACTTCGTTCATCGGGAGGACGCCTTCGATTTCCTGGGCGAGCTGAAATATCTTGACGCGGTCTCAGTATCCGAGGATCTTTTCGAGACGCTTCGGATCGAGGCGGGCATTCCAAAATATGGCATTGATATGGACGAGACGACCGTTGTCCCCGAGCTCGGCCTCGACGGCCTCGTCTCGTACAACAAAGGCTGTTATATCGGTCAGGAGATAATCGCGCGGATCCACTTTCGCGGCCATGTTGCGAAGCAGTTGACCGGGATCGTGTCAGACCCACCTGCGGTAGCGGGTGGTTTAACGTCGGGTACCGAGTTGCTGAGTTCCGACCGCAAACCCGCCGGGAAGATCACATCTGTGACCCATTCCCCGCAGCTCGAGAAGAATATCGCTCTCGCCTACGTCCGCTACGATTTTCTGGCGGCCGGCACCGAGCTGCTCGTCGGCGACACAAAGGGCGTCGTTACCGAGCTGCCCTTCATCAAGTAAAATGAATGTCGCGCAGATGAATACTGACGAGCTCGACATCGACCTCCCCAACGCACGGCTTGCGTACACGATCATTCAATCGCTTCTCGACGGCCACGAGGCTCTCAGCGATCTGCTTATCGTGATGTCGCACGCGCTGGATGAAGACACGCTGAAGGCCCTCACCGGCACTCCGGCGTGGGAGAAGTACCTCGAATCAAAGCGCAATATGGAAAACACGAATGCACAGATCGAACACCTAGCTGAGATCCTAAAAAAGCTTGATGGCAAAGGCGCCGAAAACCTTTAGACGCATAGCTAACTGTCCGAAAACCGGGGTCAAGGCTACATTTGCCGGCCTCTTATTACTCTGCACACTAGCTTGCAACATACCTTTAGGCGAGATTTTCAGTCGGTACGGTTCGGTTGGTGCTGACTTTGACGAAAAGCAAGTTGTCGGAGTTTGGTTACCGAATGAGGCGACACTCCGTTTTATCCGCGAAGAAGGGAAGTATGGTCCAAATATTCATCCGCGAATGCAGTTTATGGATGACTACACGTTCCGCCTTGACGGTATGCCAGACTGGTGGCTTGATGGATTCGGCAGGTCAAGTCAGGGAGCCCATCTGTATACGGGGAAATGGAAAATCTCAAAAGAGGAGAGTTGTATTGATCTTCAAATGTCCGATCTTTCTACAAGAATCGGAATTCGTGAGCACAAATTAGGAGGTAGTCCGAAATACGTTATCGAAGTGTTTATCGGCGATCCGGACTCAGGTAACTCGATGATCTTCCTAAAGCAGGACCGATAGATCTTTTTATGTATGATTTAGTAATAATCGGTGCCGGCCCTGCGGGGATAATGGCGGCTTACGAGGCGAAGAAGGCCGGGCTCGATTACCTTGTCATCGAAAAAGGTCTGCTCGCCAACACGATCTATCACTATCCTGTCGGGCTGACGGTTTTCTCAACCACTAACGAACTGGAGTTAGTCGATGGTGGACTGGATCCCGCGCGCGAAAAGCCGACCCGGGAGGAACTGCTGTCCTACTACGTTCGATTTGTGCTCGAGAATGAGCTGAATGTGCAGACCGAGGAAAAGGTTCTGACCTTACAAAAGACCCGCACCGGATTTCGCATCACCAGCAACAAGGGTGTTTACGATGCGCGGAATGTTCTGTTTGCGATCGGTGCGATGGACAAAGCGCGCAAGTTGAACGTTCCGGGTGAAGACCTGCCAAAGGTGCACGACCATTTTCGCGAGACGTATCCGTGGGTGAAGAAAAAGGCTTTGATCGTCGGCGGCGGAAATTCGGCTGGTGAGGCGGCGTTGTTTCTCGCGCAGGAGGGCGCGGAGACGACGCTCGCGATCTTTCGCGACGACTGGGAGAACACGGACCCCAAGCAGGGCTGCATCAAGTATTGGGTCAAGGAGCCGCTTGAGAACGAGCTAAAGGAGCACTGCCTTAATCTTTTTTTCCTCGGCAAGGTGATCGAGATCCGTCCGCACGAGGTCGAGCTTGAGAATGAGAATGGCGATCGCGTCACTCTCGAGAACGACGTTGTATTTGTCCTCATCGGTTCGGACGCGGACCTGACGATGCTAAAGGGCCTCGGCGTCCAGACTGAAAAGGGGAAGTACGGTGAGACACCCATCTATGACCCTGAGACGTTTGAGACAAATGTGACTGGCGTATATGTCGCAGGACACTTCACACATCAGCGGCATATCAAAGGTGCGATCGATGCCGCCAAAATGCTCGTTCCAAAGCTAGCCGCGCGTCTAAAGGGGCCTCACGCCAGCAAGTAAATGATCTTTGATCATTGGGGCGTGAGCTGCTTGATCCAGTCACGAACCTGAGTACCCGGCTGCGTGGCGCTCGGTGGGTCGAGGTTCGACAAGACGATCACGGTACAGCCGCTGGCTGCATTCGTGAGGAAAAGAGCGTTGACACCCTCCGATCCGCCGGCGATTCCAGTGCTCTCAAAGGTCGTCGGGAAGGTGCCGTCGTCTTTTGGGACCACAAGTTTCCCCTCCTTTAGAGCCTTGGCGAGTCTGAGCAGATCCGGAGCAGTAGAATAGCCGCCTCCTGCGGAACTTCCGCGACCGGGCAGGGCGCCGACATTCGGCGTGAGTGGGCTTGCCGAACCCTTCTTCATGTATCCGATCGCAGTATTTGCCGGGAGTTTGTCGATCTCGTACGAATCCGTGTCTGACATCCCCGCCAGCTCAAATACATTCTTGCGGACGTAGTCATAGTAAGATCCACCGCTGAGTTTCTCGATCACGAGACCGAGGACCAGATATCCAGCATTCGAATAGCGGCTCTTCGTTCCCGGTTCGAACTCAAGCGGGATGTTTGCAAATAACGGCAGGTAGTCGCGCAATGACCGTATTTTCGAATGGTCTGAACTCACGAAATCGTCGTTAAAAAAATCTCCAAGTCCGGACGTCATCGTTATCATCTGTCCGATCGTGATCTTCGCGGCGATGGTTTTATTTGGATAGTCGGGAAGTACGTCGATCAGTTTGGAACTGAAGCTCAGCTTGCCGGCCTTCACCAACTGGCCGATCGCGATGCGTGTAAAAAGCTTGTTGATCGACCCGAGATTAAACTTTGTGTCGAGGCGGTTCGGCAGCGACTTGTCGACAGCCGCCATTCCCCACGCCTTGTTGAAGTTGGGAACGCCGTCTTTCGCAACGAGGACCACGCCCGAGAAGCGTCCATCCCTCGCCGCGGAGTCGAAGAGGTCTCGGATCGCCGCTGGTAATTCAGCAACGGTCTTCGGAGCTGAGAGCGGCGGTGGCGGCGGCGGAGCGTTCCTCGGTCCGTCAGGCTCAATCGTGAGGCCGACGATCTTGCCGTCGGTCGGTGAGATCTGGAACGAATACGAGATCATTGAGCCGTTGGCCGATCTCCCGACCACCTTGATCTCATCCGGGGTGACGGCGACGACAGAGTCGACAACGATCTTCCCGAAATCCGACTTCACCTGTTTGTGAAAGGCGAGTCTTGGCTCGACCGGCCGCTCCGCGAGCGATGCGGCGGCGATGTTGTTCTCAAAGAACGACCTCAGCTTTTGTTCGTCCGGCTCATTGAATGCCTGAAAGTACTGAACAATGCGTTTGCCTGCGTCGGTCGCACCGAGCTGAGCGTCAGGCGACTGCTGTCCAAGTACGGCGCCGACGAGTATAAGGATGATAAAGGTGGATACAAAACGAGCTGAAGATAATCTCATTGTTAAGAAAGCTGACTCTTGACCTATATCGTCGGACGGTCAGAAGGAGGGGTTGGTTACATACTTGGCTTCTCGCCGCAGAAGGGTGTGACGCGTGTCATTGCCCACCCTTAGTAAATCCGCGATACTTTTGGTTAACGCTGCCCTTACTCACGTGCGGGCTACTCACACAACCGGCCCTTGCTCATGCGCGGGCTACTGACACATTATGACCGCAAAACCGACCCCAAATGCCAGCTACAGCCTGACGCTTCGGGTCAAGATACAAAATTCTCCCGGCAAACTTGGCGAGATCACGACCGCGATCGGCAAGGCTGGCGGCGATATCGAGGGCATCGACATCGTCTCTGTCGGCAAGGATTCGCTTATCCGCGACATCACGGTGAACGCCGCGAGTGAGACCCATGACGAGGAGATCATGCGTTCGGTGCAGGACATCGACGGCGTCGAGGTCATCAACGTCTCGGACCGCACGTTCCTGATGCACCTGGGCGGAAAGATCGAGGTCGTCTCAAAGGTGCCGCTCAAAACTCGTGCAGACCTCTCGATGGCGTACACGCCCGGCGTCGCCCGCGTTTGCCAGGCGATCGCAAAGGACCCGGAGAAGAGATTCACGCTCACTATAAAAAAGAATACGGTCGCCGTCGTCTCCGACGGCACTGCCGTGCTCGGCCTCGGCGATATTGGCCCGGCGGCGGCGATGCCAGTGATGGAGGGGAAGTGCCAGCTCTTTAAAGAGTTTGGGGGTGTCGACGCCTTTCCGATCTGCCTCAACACAAAGGACCCGCACGAGATCGTACAGACGATCAAAAATATTGCGGTTCCGTTTGGCGGCATCAACCTTGAGGACATCTCGGCACCGAGGTGCTTTGAGATAGAGGAACGCCTAAAAGAAGAGCTGAATATTCCAGTGTTTCACGACGACCAGCA
>JBJMGO010000306.1:0-3302 GCA_045807825.1 Pyrinomonadaceae bacterium
ACAAAAAAAGAATGTCACAATCTTCAAATAATGGGCAATGTCGACGTCCTCAACCTGGTCAGCCACCTCGTGATCTATATGGTCGTGCTGCTGCTCGCGATCTCCTGTCACGAGGCGGGTCACGCATGGATGTCATACAAATTCGGCGACGACACCGCCTACATGCTCGGCCGTGTGACGCTGAATCCCGTCGCCCACACCGACCCGATCGGCACGCTGTTGATACCGATCGCTGCCTTCATTCTAGGCTCGATGGGCGGCGGCGCCATCCCACTTATCGGTTGGGGTAAACCAACGCCGGTGAATCCTCGCAAATGGACCAATTACACATGGGGAAACGTGATGGTCTCGATCGCGGGCGTTTTGGCAAACCTAATTCTGCTGATCATAGGTTTCGTCATTGCGAAAATAATGATGACGCAGGGATTCTCCGCCCGAGACTTTTTCTTGTCGGAGAATCCTTTCGCGATCTTTGTCGGCAATCTCATGTTCCTGAATCTCTCGTTATTCGTATTCAATCTGCTGCCGTTTCCGCCGCTCGACGGGAGCAAGATCCTGGGCACCTTCTTGCCGGCAAGTGCGCAGCCGGTGATGGCGTTATTCGAGCAATACGGATATCTCATCCTAATGCTGATGATCTACATAGGTGTGTTTCGGCTCATCATCACGCCATTCCTTTACGGCTTAATCTACCTGCTCGCCGCCTGAACTCATGAAAAAACGCATTTTCAGCGGTGCCCAGCCGACGGGTGAGCTTCACATCGGGAACTATCTCGGTGCTCTAAAGAATTGGGTCGCGCTGCAGGACGAATACGAGGCGTTTTACTGCATCGTCAATCTGCACGCGATCACGCTCCCGCAGGACCCGGCCGTGCTCCGGCGGAAGACGCTCGATCTTGCACGTATCTATCTCGCTGCGGGGATCCATCCTGATAAGTCGACCATCCTAATTCAATCTGATGTTGCGGAGCATGCCGAGCTCGCGTGGGTCCTCTCGTGCCGTGCGCGGATGGGCGAGCTCGAGCGGATGACCCAGTTCAAGGATAAGATGCAAACGTCCGGGGGCAATCGCGAACGCTCCGGTGTCGGGCTTTTTACATATCCGGTGCTAATGGCTGCCGACATCCTGCTCTACCAAACGGACCTCGTCCCGATCGGCCAGGACCAGAAGCAGCATCTCGAATTGACCCGCGACCTCGCCGAGCGCTTTAACCGCGACTTCGGTGAGACGTTCGTTGTGCCAGAGGCATATATTCCGCCCGTCGGTGCAAAGATCCAGTCGCTGCAGGACCCGGCGAAAAAGATGTCCAAATCAGACGACAATGCCGCCGGTGCGATCTTCCTGCTCGACGACGCCGACACCATTACAAAAAAGATCAAACGCGCAGTCACGGACTCCGGCACCGAGATCACTTTCGACGCATCGCGCCCGGCGATCACGAACCTTCTAACGATCTATCACCTTCTCACGGGCAAGTCGCAGCAGGAATCGATGGATCATTTCGCAGGCAACGGCTACGGGGATTTCAAACGAGAATTGGCCGAAGTCGTCGTTGAATTCCTACGCCCATTCCAGGAGCGGGTAAAAGAATACGATGATGTCTCGCTCAAAAAGATCCTCAACACCGGAGCAGAGAAAGCCAGATCGATCGCCAAGCCCACGCTAGAACGCGTGTACGAGGTACTTGGCATTAACTGAGTTACTTGTCCCTTGTCACTGCTATGGCAACCATTACCGTTTACGAAAAGCCAACCTGCACCACATGCCGTAATCTCACAAAGCTCTTCATCGAGAACGGCGTTGATTGGGACAAGGTAAATTATTTCATCGAACCCTTTACTCAGGAAAAACTCACAAACCTTATCAACAAAACTGGAATGCGGCCCTATGAAGTGCTCCGCCGAGCGGAGCCCGACTTCAAAGGGCTCGGCATCACCCCGGACACGCCCGACGCCGAGGTCATCGCCGCGATGGTGAAGTATCCATCGATCATTCAACGGCCGATAGTTGAGGTCCGGGACAAGGCCGTCCTCGCACGCCCGATCGAAAAAGCCCTGGAATTGATAAGATAAAGCCACAGAGCACACAGATCGAAGCAGGCATCTTATCCTCCTCTGTGTCTGCTGTGGCTAAACTCTAATGAGCATCACCAACGGCAATGGCCACTATCCTAAACCTCGTAACGTCCTCGGCGGCGAGCTGAGATCTTGCTGCACGGACCCGATGACCGGCTTTTTTCGCGATGGTCTATGCCGTGCCAGCACACAGGATCCGGGCAGTCACACCGTCTGTATCGTTGCGACGGACGAGTTTCTTGCTTATTCAAAGTCAGTTGGTAACGACCTCTCGACGCCGCTGCCGCAGTACGCTTTTCCGGGCCTCAAGGAGGGTGACCGCTGGTGCCTCGTTGCCATGCGGTGGCAGGAGGCGCTCGAAGCCGGAATGGCCCCTCAGGTCGTTCTCGCCGCCTGTCACGAGGAGTGTCTCGACCACGTCGACCTCGACGATCTCAAACGCTACGCTGTCGATGACGACTAGCCAAAGCTGCTGCGCCTTCTGCTCCCTATCTGATAATCTAGTTAGCCTTTGATGTCCGAAACGCAGGAACAATTCACCTTCGACTTTCACAAGGAGAAGGCCGAGATACTCCGCCGCTCAGGAGACGAGCTGTCGATCAAGATGGGCGATTTTGCGGGCCCGCTCGACCTCCTTTTGTACCTGATCAAGCAAGAGCAGGCCAACATCTTTGACATTCCGATCGCCCGCATCACGGAGAAATATCTCGAATACATCCGCTTGATGAAGACCCTCGACATCGCGGTCGCGGCTGACTTTCTGGTGATGGCCGCGACGCTCATCGAGATCAAGTCCAAGATGCTCCTGCCTCGCGATCCGACACTCGCCGACGAAGAGGAGTTTGAAGACCCGCGTCAGGAGCTCGTAGATAAGCTGCTCGAATATGAGAAGTTCAAGTCCGCGGCCGGAATGCTGCATGAGCGTTCGACGATCGAGCAGGCGGTCTTTACTCGCGGGCGCATTGAGACGGATGACGACCAAGGTGACGTCGACGCGACTGTATTCGACCTGTTGACCATCTTTCAAAAGATCGCAGAGCGGCACAAGGACGAGGTCAAGCTGGAGATCGAGCGGGACGAGATCTCGCTCGCCGATATGATCCGCGACCTCAAACGCCGCATTTTTGACCACGGCGAGATCAGCTTGCTCAGAGTTTTTGAGGAGATGCACAACAAGCGCGAGCTTGTTACCGCGTTCATCGCAGTCCTCGAGATCGTTCGCACCG
>JBJMGO010000307.1:0-5079 GCA_045807825.1 Pyrinomonadaceae bacterium
CAGGTCTACGAGGCAAACAAGGACCTCATCTCCGACCCCGACCTCATCCAACCGGGCCAGGTGTTGAATATTCCTTCGGCCTAGCTTTAGGCGTTGATCGAATAGGGCCCGTCCGATACCGTCGGACGGGCTTTTTTGTTAACTTTCAAGCATGCCTCTCCAGACGGATTTCGTGGTGATCGGCAGCGGCGTCGCGGGTCTGCGGGCGGCGATCGAGCTAGCGTCCGCCGGGGCTGATGTCACGGTTCTCACAAAGGACAAGGCTAGTGAATCCAATACCGAATACGCGCAAGGCGGCGTCGCGGTGGTGCTGTCGGATGATGACGATCCGGGTCTGCACGAGGGCGACACTCTTGTTGCCGGTGCGGGTCTGTGCGACGAACGCGCTGTAGAGATACTTGTTACAGAAGGGCCAAAATACGTCCAACAACTGATCAACTGGGGCACTGAATTCGACCGTGAAGGCGGCGAGTTGATCTTCACTCAGGAAGCCGCACACTCACGGCGACGGATACTCCATGCACATGGCGACTCGACCGGAGCGGAGTTTGTACGGTCGCTGATCGCACGCGCGCGAGCGGAAACTTCGATCAACCTTGTTCCATTTGCCAACACTGAGCGGCTGCTCAACTCCGACGGCCGCTGCATTGGCGTCGAGTTTCTTGACCCTGTTCTGCGAGCTCCGCGGCAGATCTACGGCAAGGCCGTGATCATGTGCACCGGCGGTGCGGGGCAGCTCTACCAGCACACGACGAATCCGCCGGTTGCGACGGGCGACGGCATGGCAATGGGCTATTTTGCGGGTGCCGAGATAGCGGATATGGAATTCGTGCAATTTCACCCGACGGCATTGAGTGTCGAGGGAGCCCCGCGATTCCTGCTCTCTGAAGCGATGCGCGGCGAGGGCGGCATTCTTCGCAATCGTGCGGGCGAGCGGTTCATGCCGAACTACGACGATCGTGCGGAGCTCGCACCTCGTGACATCGTTTCTCGTTCCATTGTCGCTGAGATGCGACGGACGGGAACGCGATTCGTGCTGCTCGATCTGACAGCTCTCGATGCCGATTTTCTCAAGCGCCGGTTCCCAAAGATCTACCAAACCTGCCTCGCCTATGGCATCGACATCGCAACGCAACCTATACCAGTCTCGCCCGCGTCGCACTATTCGATGGGAGGCATCCGAACGGATCTCTGGGGCCGCAGCTCGGTGCCAGGCCTCTACGCCGCCGGCGAGGTCGCCTGCACCGGCGTGCACGGAGCCAACCGCCTGGCGTCGAATTCCCTGCTCGAAGGCCTCGTATTTGGAGCGAGGGCAGGACAGGCCGCCGCGACAGACGCTTCCGAGTTGAAGGTTCCGAGTTCCGAGCTAAAGAACGCGAAACCAAAAACCCGGAGCTCGAAACCCGGAACCCAGATCTCAACCGCGGTTCGCAAACGCGTCAAACGGCTCATGTGGGAGCGTGTGGGTATCCTGCGTGACCGGACGGGCCTCGAGCGCGCCATCAAGGAATTCGATCAGATCGCCAGCGCCGATCTCGGCACGTCCTCGCGCAACTTTGTCACGCTCGCCCGGCTCATCGCGACCTCTGCCCTGTGGCGAGAGGAATCACGCGGCGGCCATTACCGCACCGACTTTCCGCAGCAGGACGAGCGGTTTCATGTACATTCGATCCAGCGGCTTGGGCAGGACATCACCGCCGCAGATACGATCGCCGCAACCGCCGCCGCTACATAACAGGCAGTATCTTGTCGAGACTCTCCAGCAGGTCCTTGCCGCGAAGATCGGGCTCATCCTTGTCTGTACGCCCGATCGACAATATCTTCCCATCCGGCGAAACGAGGAATGTCGTTGGGAAAGAACTCACGCGCAGACCGCTCCGCAAAAACTCCGACACACTTGTGAATTGTGCCTGTGTCCAGGTCATACCGTTGTCGCCGAGAGCTTTCTTCATTGAACTAAGATCGAGGTCCTCGTCGGTGTTGAGCCCGACAATGGTAAAGTTCCTCGATGCAAATCTCCGTATCGCCTCGCGTTGATACGGCAATTCGTGGCGGCACGGCCCGCACCAAAATCCCCAAATATCGATCAGCACGTACTTGCCCTTGAATTCTGAAAATCGATGCTTTTTCCCGTCAAAGTCCGTGAATGCAAAGTCGGGAAACTCCTTGTTCATCTCGACCTCGATCCGCTTGTAGTCCTTAGCGTCGCGTTCCACAAGCACGATGACATTGCCCGAGATGTCGGCCTTCTTCGTCGAGTAGTAGCCGCTGCCGACGCGATAAACCATCGTCTCGTCCTTCGCCTTTGTGGATTCGGACGACATTTTGGCCATGTCGACTTCCCCGTCGCCATTGAGGTCCATACCCTGCTGTCCCGCACGCGGGTCGACCTTCTTGTGCCCAGCGTCGTACTCGTACACGACGACGACCTTTTTCCCGTCAACGTCGACCGCCCCCCGAGCAAGTACCGATGTCGTCTGCTCAAAAAGCCGATCGTCCGGTCCCATCTTGTCGATCTTGAAGCTCTTGAAGAATCTCAAAAACACCGGCACCGTCTTGAATAGCTCGTCGTCGGACTTGAGCTCGACTGTCGCCTCCCACAGGTACGGGTTGTCATCGCCGCCGGGCTTTAATACAAACTTCTCATCCGCCGAGAACGACTTATCGCCATTAAGATCGGCATAGACCGCCGGGTTCTCGCCGCGCTCCTCGACCAGAAGAGCAAGAACGGAGTACTTCTGCGTTCGCGGGTCCAGAAGGTGCGTCGCCGACAGATGTGCCTTTTCAGAGATCTGAATGTCACCCTTAACCTGGTCGTGCGTGATCGCCTTAAAGACCACCTGTTCGTCATCCTCTTTGTATGGGATCAGAGCGTCGAAATGCCCCGTGAATTCACGGCCGCCGCCGCGAGCGAGAGCGCCAGACGTGCACAGGATGAGCAAAGCAAAAGTAGATAGAAAACGATGTGAGAGAGTCATGTTTTGTGGACAAATTGTATAATCGAGACGCCAGAAGTTTAGGCAGTTTTCCACCCAGAGTCAACGGTAAATGAAGCGTCCCGAGTTAAAAGCAGGGCGTGCGAGAAACTATGCAATTCGGCGCCACGACACTCAACCTGGCAAGTATCGTTACGCACCACGCGCGCCTGACTCCCGATAACGAGGCGATCGTTTGGGACGACGTGCGAATGACGTTCGGTGAGCTCGACCGCCTCTCGAATCAGGTCGCGAACGCCCTCGCCCGTCTTGGCATCGGCCACGGCGATAAGGTCGCACTGAGCTGCCCCAATCTTCCTGACTTCCCCGTCGTCTACTACGCCATCATGAAGGTCGGCGCCGTCGTCGTGCCTCTTAACGTTCTTTTCAAACCGCGCGAGATCGAATATCACCTGTCCGACTCTGACGCTAAAGCTGTCTTTGTTTTTGAGGGGACCGCTGATCTGCCTATGGCGACGAGTGTCAAAGAGGCTTTTGACCGCGTGCCGACTTGCGAGCACCTGATCGTGATAATGAAGGACGATGATGAGCCCTCGCACTTCCCCGAGCACCAAACCCTTACGACCCTCATCTCCAATGAGTCGGAGGAATTCGAGACCTACCCGACTAAGCCTGAGGACACCTGCGCGATCCTTTACACCTCCGGAACGACCGGCCAGCCAAAGGGCGCGGAGCTCACGCATCTCAACCTGATGAGCAACGTCACTACGACTTGGCTCACGCACCTGCCGGTGCTCGATTTTACCGATGGCGAGCAGAAGACCGTTCTCATCACACTGCCCCTCTTTCACACGACGGGCCAGACGGTGCAGATGAACACCAACATGTATGGCGGCTCACGGTCCGTCCTGCTGCCGCGATTCGATGCCGAGGCCGCACTTCGCGCGATGGAGCTCGAGCGCGTCAACTTCTGGATCGGCGTCCCGACGATGTATTGGGCGATCCTCAAATACGTCGACGAGACCGGCTACGACGTCAGCCGCATCAAGCAATCGATGAAGGTCTGCACCTCCGGCGGTGCTCCGATGCCCGTCGAGGTGATGAAGTCATTTGAGGAGAAGTTTGGCGTTCGTGTCTTTGAGGGTTACGGTCTTACGGAAACCTCGCCGCTTGCATCGTTCAATCACTTCGAACGCCCGGCGAAACCAGGCACTGTCGGTCAGCCGATCTTTGGCGTGGACATCAAATGTTTTGACGAGAATGACAACGAGGTGCAGCGAGGTACACGCGGTGAGATCGTGATCCGCGGGCCCAACATAATGAAGGGCTATTATAAACGCCCCGACGCGACGGCCGAGGCTTTTCGCAGCGGCTGGTTCCACACCGGCGACATCGGCATCATCGACGAGGATGGTTACCTATCTATCGTCGACCGCACAAAAGACATGATCCTTCGCGGCGGTTACAACGTCTATCCACGGGAGCTCGAGGAGGTCATCATCACCCATCCCGCCGTCTCGCTATGTGCAGTGATCGGCGTTCCCGACGATCGCCTCGGCGAGGAGGTCAAGGCCTTTGTTGTCCTCAAGCAAGGCTGTTCCCTCTCAACTAACGAATTCCTCACCTGGTGCAAGGCCCAATTTGCCGCCAATAAATATCCCCGGCACGTGGAATTTCGCGACTCTCTCCCCATCGGCGGCACCGGCAAGATCTTCAAACGTGCCTTACGAGAAGAGGCCGCCAAAAGCTAGGCCTTTGCGTTCTTTGCGCCTTTGCGTGAAACTTTTTGTTTGAAAGTCTTACAAGCAAAACTCCTGCTCATCGCGACATTTATCACCTTCGCCATCATCGCCTGCTCCGGTGGTAAAAAGGAGCGATACTCCATCCAAAACTCCAAAGACTACGAGGCTTCCCTCTTCCGCCAAAACTGCGCCATCTGCCACGGTCCTGAGGCCGAGGGTAAGACGCTCGACAACGGTACCCAGGTGCCGAATCTGCGCCATCCGCCCTACAAGTACCAGATTGAGAGCGAGATCTACGATCACATCGCGAAAGGCGGTAACGGAATGGTCGCTTTCGGCGGTCAGCTGTCGGCGCGCGAGATCGGCCTTATGACCCAATTCGTGATCAATGACCTCCGCGA
>JBJMGO010000308.1:0-5990 GCA_045807825.1 Pyrinomonadaceae bacterium
AAAAACGCCCAAAACAGGATGAAGAAGAAGGCGTAGTAGCAAAACCCGATCAATCGTGATGCATTAGCGTCACGCAAACGGCTGCGCGCACGCTGCACGTCGCGACGCACATGCTCAAGAATGTCACTCTGTAGAAACAGCAACACAGGCAGCAGCGTGACGATCAGCGAGCCGATGACCACTCCGGTCGTAAGGCCACCCACCCACGCAGCGACAAAAGCGATCAGTCCAAAGATGCAGGACCCGACAATATTCCCAACCGCGAGGCGCCAAAGAAGGGTCTCTTCGCGATCGATCAGGTACGTGAACGCGAGACCGCCGAGGGTGATCAGAATGATGAGGATCAGTGAGACGAGCATCTCCGATGACTTTTAGTAAATTACTGTAGTTTCAATGGATTACAAAGGTTGGGCCGATGGCGGATCCCGCTCCCGCGTCCTCGGTGGTCTCTCTGCGGACTCTGCGTGGAAGATCCGCGAACACATTTCACGCAGAGTACGCGGAGTTCGTCGCAGAGAACGCAGAGAAGACCGGAACCGAGATTCGCAATCGCCCCGCGCCTTCGATAAAATCTACACTTTTGGCCGCAGGGCCTCGAGGCGCACCTATGCTCCAAGCTGGTATCGTTGGGCTGCCCAACGTCGGAAAATCGACACTCTTTAACGCACTCACCGCACAGGAGGCCGCGCTCGCGGCGAATTACCCTTTCGCAACTATCGAGCCGAATGTCGGCGTCGTCGCCGTACCGGACAAGAGGCTTGAGCCGCTGGCAAAGATCGTGAAAACTTCAACGATCGTGCCGGCGACGGTCGAGTTTCTCGATATCGCGGGCCTTGTCCGAGGAGCGTCAAAGGGTGAGGGCCTGGGGAATCAATTCCTCGCGAATATCCGCGAGACGGACGCGGTGATCCAGGTGGTCCGCTGCTTTGAGGACGAGAACATCATCCACGTCGAGGGCTCTGTAGATCCGGTACGCGACATTGAGACGATCCAGATCGAGCTCGCACTCGCGGATCTTGCCTCGGCCGAGAAGCGACGCGACAAAGCGATTCGGGCGGCAAAGTCAGGC
Organism: Pyrinomonadaceae bacterium; assembly: GCA_045807825.1. Taxonomy (GTDB): domain Bacteria; phylum Acidobacteriota; class Blastocatellia; order Pyrinomonadales; family Pyrinomonadaceae; genus OLB17. The sequence goes on from JBJMGO010000308.1 coordinate 1,070, forward strand.
AATGATAAAGACGCCAAGATCGACTTGGCTTTGCTCGACAAGATCCAGCCCCTTTTAGAAGAAGGTCGCCCCGCACGGGCCGCCGATCTCACAGATGACGATCGGGCTCTGCTCAAGACCTGGTTCTTTCTCACCACCAAACCGACCATCTACGCCGCCAATGTCGATGAGGGAATGCTTGCCGATCCGCTCTCAGATCCTCAGGTCGCATCGGTCCAGCAGCACGCGGCAGGCGAAAAAGCCGAGATGGTCGTCATCTGCGCAAAGCTCGAGGCCGACCTCGTTGCGCTCGATCCGGCAGACCGTCGCGAATATCTTGAGGGCCACGGCCTTGCCTCGTCCGGCGTGGACCAGATGATCAAGTCGGCTTACAAAATGCTGGGACTTATGTCATTTCTCACCGCCGGTGAAAAGGAGGTCCGTGCGTGGACGATCCCCGTCGGCACAAAGGCTCCGCAAGCCGCGGGCACGATCCACAGCGACATTGAGCGAGGTTTTATCCGTGCCGAGATCGTCTCCTACGACGACCTGACTAGGGTTGGTACCTACGCCGCCGCCCGCGAACAGGGCCTGCTCCGCCTTGAGGGCAAGGAATACGTGATGCAGGAGGGTGACATCGTTAACTTTCGCTTTAACGTTTGATCAGCGATCCGCGCTAACGACCTGGTCAGTAAACATCAGCTGATAGAGCTTGTCGGCAAGATGCGGATCCGAGCCCTTTAAGAAGTTGTACTGACTGATCGCTCCCGCTCGATCGCTCCGCGCCATTTCCGCGATCGCCATATTGTAGCGAAAGCTCCCGTCCCCCGGCACCAAGCTGACCGCCTCCCGAAATGCATCTACCGCCTCACGGTAATGCCGTGATTCGTACTCGGCCAATCCCAGAGCGTTGTAAGCGACGGCAAGTCTGGGTGAGGCGCGGATGACCTCTCGAATAATGTTCGTCGCCTGTGCCGGTGCCCCGTTCAATATCAAAGCCTCTCCATATCCCAGGAGGTCCAGCACATCGCCGCTGTTCTCTTTTACGAGATCATCGAAGCACGGCGCGGCCGACTGCCCGTCCTGGACCGCGAGATACACATCGCAAAGCTGCTGGCGCACTCGGAGCTCTTTCGGCGCCAACTTACTCGCCGCCTGTGCGTATATCAATGCTCTCGGGTAATCACCTTTGCGGCTAAGCAGGATGCTTGCATTGAGCTGAATATTCCATATTTCCGGGTTCGACTCGGCGGCTTTTGTTATAAGGTCGAGCGCCTCATCATAGCGTCCTTGCCTGAAATATTCGGCTCCAAGATTGTTTTGTGACACAGCGTCATTGGGGGAGCTTGGGGCCGATCTTTGATGATCATCTGCCAGCGGTCCATCCGAGTGACCGATGTCCGCGTTTTTTGCTTGTATGCTCACATCGATCGGCTGGCTAGGCGTCGTCTGAGCGATATTCGGAATAAGAAATGAAGATAAAATGAACGCGATAGTAGCGACTGCGTGAGAAAGCGACGTGGGTCTTGGCATAGTTTCCCCCTGGAAAGGTCAATCGACGAGCAGGGGGAAAACAAGCTCATCGGCCCATACTGCAATCTACCAACCGCCGCCTACGCTCTTGGTAAGCGCACATACGCTGCACAAAGTTTTTACCCGAATGTTGCTGAATGAATGCTCATTCAGTTATAATTTTGGCGATAAAGCTAGTTAAAACCTGATATGACCGACGCAGCAAATGCCGCTGCACCCGCTGAGGAGCCGGTGCGGCCGTCCATAAAGATGAACATCGCAAAAGCCGCCGTGCTCGGCGCGGGCACAATGGGTGCCGGCATTGCTGCACACCTTGCGAATGCCGGTATTCCCACGCTTTTGCTCGACATTGCACCGAGTGAACTTACTCCGGACGAGTCCGCAAAGGGCCTCACCCTCGAGTCGCCGCAGGTGCGCAACCGCGTCGTGAATTCGCTGTTTGACGCGGCAAAAAAGCTGCGGCCCGCGCCGTACATGCTTCGGGAGAATGCCCGCCTTATCACGACCGGTAACTTTACGGACGACATGGCAAAGATCGCAGAGTGTGACTTTGTCATCGAGGCGGTGACGGAGAATCTGGATATCAAGCACAAGGTCTTTGCCGAGGTCGAGAAGTACCGCAAGAGCGGCGCTGTCGTTGCGTCAAACACGAGCGGCATCCCTATTGACTCGATCGCGGAGCCTCTCTCAGACGAGTTCAAGCAGCACTTTTTAGGGATCCATTTTTTTAACCCGCCGCGGTACATGAAGCTGGTCGAGATCATTCCCGGCACACAAACTAACGGTGAGGTCGCGCGCCAGGTCGCGGGATTTCTTGACCGCCGTCTTGGAAAAGGCGTTGTGCCCGCCAAAGACCGGCCAAACTTTATTGCAAACCGAATCGGCACTTTTGGCATGATGGCGACGGTGCACGAGATGCTTGAGATGGGTTTGACGCCTACAGAGATCGACCAGATAACCGGCAAGGCGATCGGTCACGCAAAATCGGCGACATTCCGCACGACAGATCTCGTCGGTCTAGACGTGCTCGTTCACGTCAATAAAAATCTCTATCCGGCTGTGCCTGACGACGAGGACCGCGACGCGTTTCTTGTGCCGGATGTGATCACGACGATGCTCGATAAAAAGCTGCTCGGCGATAAGACGGGCGGCGGATTTTTCAAAAAATCCAAGGACGCTGACGGCAATCGCCAGATCCTCGAGCTCGATCTCAACACATTTGGGTACAAGCCGCAGGAGAAGACAAAATTCCCCTCACTTGAGGCGGCCAAAGGCATCGACGACCTGCCCAAGCGGATAAAGACGCTCGTCTGGGGCAATGACCGCGTGGGTGAATTCCTCTGGAAAACAACTTCGCGTGCTCTTCGCTATTCCGCGAACCGCATTCCCGAGATCGCCGACACAGTCGTGGAGATAGACAACGCGATCAAGTGGGGTTTTGGATGGGAGATCGGCGTTTTTGAGACCTGGGACGCGATCGGCGTTGCGGAGTCCTTAGAGCGAATGCGTGCCGACGGACAGGCGATCCCGACAAATGTCGAGAAGATGCTCGCATCCGGTGCGACATCATTTTACAAACGTGAGAAGGGCGAGACGAGCTTTTACGATCTCGTCAGCGGCGGCTATAGACCCGTTCCCAAACGTCCCGGCGTCACCATCCTAAAAGATGTAAAGGATGGTATCGGCACCATCAAGACGAATCCCAGAGCCTCCCTCATCGATCTCGGTGACGGCGTTGCGTGTCTCGAGTTTCACTCTAAGATGAATTCGCTCGGCGGCGACACCGTTCAGATGATGAACTTCGCGATCGACGAGGTCGAGCGCAACTTTAAAGGGCTCGTCGTCGGCAATCAGGGCGGTAACTTCTCGGCCGGTGCGAACATCATGATGATCCTGCTCGCCGCACAGGAGGAAGAGTGGGAGGACATCGACATGGCGGTGCGCGCACTTCAAAACTCTGTGATGCGGCTGCGCTATTCCCAAAAGCCGGTCGTGACCGCGCCCTACGGCCTCACGCTCGGCGGCGGCTGCGAGATCGCGATGCACGGGAACAAAGTTCGTGCGGCCGCCGAGACATACATTGGTCTCGTAGAGGTCGGCGTCGGCGTCATTCCTGCCGGATGCGGTACCAAAGAGATGACGATGCGGACCATGGACGCCTGGGCAAAGGCTCCCGATTCCGACCCGCTGCAGTTTTTAAAGAACACGTTCATGACCGTAGGGATGGGCAAGGTTGCGACATCTGCACAGGAGGGATGTGCGTTTGGCTTTTTGCGCGATTCAGATGCGATCTCGATGAATGGCGATCGACTTATCCAAGACGCTAAGCAAGAGGTGCTCAACCTCGAGGCAGCCGGCTGGACGCCGCCACTCGAGCGGACGGATATTACCGTATTCGGTGAGGCCTGCGAGTCGGCCATGAAGCTCGCCCTTCACTCGATGAAGCGCGGCGGCTACATTTCCGATCACGACGAGCTGATAGGTAAAAAGCTGGCCCATGTCATGTCCGGCGGCACGATCAATCACAAGACGCAGGTGTCTGAGCGATACCTGCTCGATCTCGAACGCGAGGCATTTGTCTCGCTCTGTGGTGAGCGTAAAACTCAAGAGCGAATCGCCGCGATGCTAAAAACCGGTAAACCATTACGCAATTGATCCTATAGGAGGAGGATATGAAGAGAGCTTGTTTTCTATTTACTTTGATGATTACCGCAGCCGCCTGCTCGGCAAAGGTTGGCGAGCCCGTGAGCTTTGCGAGCGCATGCGACCCAGGGAACGATGGGAAGTACTTGCAGATCCCGGGGTACATCGCCGACGACGGCAGTGTCTTTTGCTCAAACATCGGCAGCAGCAAGGTGCAGTGCGGATTCATCCTGATAGATGCACCGGGCAGCAAGAACAAGATCAAGGTCGACATTGACGAGGGCAGCGGAGCCAACACGGTTACGAAGCTGGAGAGCGGCTACAAACAATCCGACATCAAGGTACGCGACAACAGCGGTAACGAGATCGCGCTGAACAAAGATCAGGTAAAGACGAGCGGCAAGCTGAGCATCGTCCAAACCGTTGATGGCAGCCCGGGCGTCTGCTTTATGCAGGTCGACAGGATCGACAGGTGATGCAGCGGTGCTCGTGGGCGACGAACGACCTCAACATCCCGTATCACGACACGGAGTGGGGTGTGCCGGTGCATGACGATAACAGGCTCTTTGAATTTCTGATCCTTGAGGGTGCACAGGCGGGCCTGAGCTGGGACACCATCCTCAAGCGAAGGGAAGGCTATCGCGCCGCATTCGACAACTTCGATCCCAAGCCTATCGCCAAATACGACGATAAAGAGAAACAGCAACTGCTGCATGACACAGGCATCATCCGAAACCGTCTGAAGATCGACGCCGCCATTTTAAAC
>JBJMGO010000309.1:0-12035 GCA_045807825.1 Pyrinomonadaceae bacterium
GCTGTGCGGTCTCCCGCTTTTTGATTCGCAAAAAAAATTCCACTCCGGCACCGGCTGGCCGTCCTTCTACGCCCCCTTTGATAAAGATCATCTCCTGAATATCGACGACGACAGCTACGGGATGCGGCGCACCGAGATCCGCTGCGCCCGCTGCGGCAGCCATCAGGGACATGTCTTCCCCGACGGTCCGCCACCTACGGGACTCAGGTATTGTCTCAACTCGGCTTCTCTGGAATTCTTTCCCGCAGGAGAGGAGATCCCGCAGAAGACTGGCGATCTAGCGTAGGTTGCTCTCTATCTCGCGTCGCATACCTGCAAAGTAAGCGGCACCCCAAAGTGGGGTGCTCTCAAAATAAACAAGGCCGCCCGTCGCAACATCGACGATCACAGGCATCTCCTGCGCCGCCCAGTGCTTAGGCGGGCTATTCTGCCGTACTTGCTCGGCGAGCGACGGGTCCACGTTCTCCGTTAGGATCACCGGAAAACAAAACAGGCACATCAAAAAACCGTTGGGCAACGGACTCGATTTATTCGAGTTGGCAAAATCGAACGAAATCCTCGAGAAGTTCCAAAGCGTTGCCGCATCGAGATGCTCGATCTCAGCAAAGGTGAACATGCGGTCCACCATGCCGAACTTCGACAGCTCAAATCCCGATCGCCTGGCCACATACTTGTACCCTTTCGTCTGGTAAAGGGCCGGATCGAGCGGACCATACCCGTTCGAAGCCAATTTTTGCGATACATTCTGCAGCCACGGGCCTGTGTTCATAATGGATCCCTCAGTTCGGTGTAGTGACGATATCCCCGGCGGATTTCGAAGTCAACGGCCAGAATCACGACAAATCAGCCTCTCGTCCAGTCCGCTCAGCAGCCAGCAGCTTCTTTTTCCTCTCGACACCCCAGCGATATCCCGCAAGCTCACCAGTCGAAGCGACAACGCGATGGCACGGAATGACGAGTGCGACACGGTTGCGTGCACATGCCTGCGCGACCGCTCGCACCTTTTTCTTATCACCCAACGCCTCCGCAACCTGCGAGTACGAACGCGTCTCGCCGTATGGGATCTTTTGCAGAAACTCCCAAACCTGCAGCTGGAATGCCGTCGCCTTGAGATCGAGCGGCAGCACGAGACGGTGCCGGCGTCCCGCCATGTAGTCCAGGATCGCATTCACCGCAGTAAATAACTCCGCGTCTTTCTTTGCGTCCTTTGCGATCTCTGCGTGAGGAAACTCTTTAACAAGTCCATCCTCAAGATCCGCCGCTGAGTCTCCGATCGTCACACTACAAACACCCTTTGTCGTGCGGGCGACGAGCAACTTTCCAAGCTCGCAATCCGTGACGAGAAAGTTGATCTTCATCCCCACGCCCCCTTTTTTGTAGGTCGCGGGCGTCATCCCAAGGCCCGCCGATGCCTTCTCGTAAAGCCCTCGGCTCGAGCCGTAGCCCGCCTCATACATCGCCGTCGTCACATCGCTGCCTGAGCGCAGTTCATCTTTAAATCGTTCCATCTTCTTTGCCTCCGCGTATTTTTTGGGCGAGATGCCCATGATCGCCTTGAACGTCCTCTGTAAGTGCGACGTCGACAGCTCGAGCTCGTCCGCGACCGCGTCTATCGAGATCTCATCATTCGTGTCGAGCAGTTCGCAGGCTTTCAAGACAAACTCAACCTGTGGATCGACCGTTACGGCCGCTTCAGGCTTGCACCTTAGGCACGCTCTGAATCCCGCGCTCCTCGCCGCTTCGATCGCGTCATAAAGTACGACGTTCTCCCGCTTCGCCGCTCTTGCGCTGCATGACGGTTTGCAAAAGATACCCGTCGTCCGCACCGCAAAAACGAACGCCCCGTTAAATCTCGCGTCCCGGTTTTTCACCGCCTGCCAAAGCACGTCGCTTTCCATATTTGAGAGTCTACGCGTAGGCACAGAAAGGATTCTATCCGATTCCTGCTGTAGAATTTTGTTTATGGATCTTGTCGTACTTTTTGATGGCGTCTGCCACTTCTGCAACGGTGCCGTCAACTGGATCATCGATCACGATGCGGAAGGCAAGTTCAAATTCGCGCCGCTCCAGGGCGAGGTGGGCGAGCAGATGCGGGCTAAGTTTGGTATCTCGGATGATGTCGATTCGATCATTTTGATAGACGACGGCAATGCGTATACGCACTCGTCAGCCGCGCTGAGGGTAGCAAAGCACCTCGGCGGCCTTTGGTCTTTAGGTTATGTTGGCATCATCATTCCCCGGCCGATCCGTGACGGATTCTATAAGTGGTTTGCACGCAACCGCTACCGCTGGTTTGGCAAACAAGACGCATGCATGATGCCGACGCCGGACGTCAGGGCGCGATTCATTACGACCGATCCGCCGGCCGCTGAGCCGCGAATACAAACAATATGAAAGCCACTTGGAACAACACCGTCATTGCCGAGAGCAATGACACCGTGGTTGTCGAGGGAAATCACTACTTCCCCGCTGAGAGCATCAGCACAGAGCACTTCAAACCCTCGGAGACGCACACTGTCTGCGGCTGGAAGGGCACCGCTAGTTATTACGACGTCGTTGTCGGGGGCGAGACAAACGCCGATGCGGCCTGGTACTACCCTGACACCAAGCCCGATGCAAAGGAGATCGAGGGCTATGTCGCCTTTTGGAAAGGCGTCCAGGTTACTAAATGATCTACATTTCATGACCTACTCTCTCGACACATTAGAATTCCCTCGCCTCCTCGAGCTAGTCGCACGTAACGCGCAGACGCCAATGGGTGCGGAGCGGATCCGCGCTCTGCGGCCGATCGAGACGAGAATAGAGCTCGGCCATGCACTCGACGCCATTCGCGAGACCATTACGCTCGCTGAGGAAAAGCAGGTCACATGGAGCTTTAGCGGTCTCGAGGACCCATCTGAGACGGTCGCACTTCTCCGCATCCAGAACTCCACGCTCGAGCCAAACGCCCTTCTAGAGATCGCCCGCGTCTGCAGCCAGGTGCTCTTTGCACGCTCCGGGATACAGGTAGAGAGAGAGGTGGCCCCGACCCTCTGGCAGATCGTCGAGAACGTCCCGCCGACGCTGCTCGGGCCGGTGAACGAGATAAACAAACGCATCCTGCCGGGCGGTGAGATCGACGACTCCGCATCACCCGAATTGACGCGCCTTCGGCGTGAGATCAATACGCAGCGTCAGCGCCTTACGCGTTCACTTGAGGCCGCAATGCGGGCCGCCGGCAGCGCCATTCAGGATGAGATCGTTACCGTGCGAAACGAGCGGTTTGTCATCCCCGTCAAATCAGACTTCAAGGGAAAAGTGTCTGGCGTCGCACACGGCTTCTCCTCCAGTGGGCAGACGATCTACCTGGAGCCTCTAGAGGCGATCGAGGCAAACAATGAGCTGCAAAATTTACGCGGCCAGGAGGAACGCGAGATCTCGCGCATCCTCTTCACCCTCACCGAAACGCTTCGCGAGCAGCTGCCCGCCGTCGAATCGGCCGTTGACGCCGTCACCGAACTCGATGCGATCAGAGCCAAAGTCGAATTCGCGCGCACATTCACTGCAGTCGTCCCCGATATCACGCACAACCAGCTAGCCCTCGTCGATGCGAGACATCCACTGCTCGAGGAAAATCTAAGAGAGTCTTCAACGCAAAGTCGCCAAGACGCTAAGGCCGCGAAGAAAGGCTCCCCTCCTTACGAAGGAGGGGTGGATTCCGACGCCGGCGATAGCGGCGTCGGAAGACCGGGTGGTTCTTCGCCAAGCTGTGAGATCGTCCCAAACACCTTCGGCCTAGACGCTCCGCATCCCGTGATGATCATCTCCGGCGCCAACGCCGGGGGTAAGACGGTCGTGCTCAAAACCGCGGGTCTGCTGAGCCTGATGGCGATCTCGGGGCTGCCGGTGCCGGCGAGCGAAGCCAAGATCCCGTTCTACCGCTCCGTTCTGGCTGACATCGGCGACCAGCAATCGCTTACGGCGAATTTGTCGACATTCTCCTCCCACATGTCCAATATCGCCGGAATGATCCGCCAATGCGAGTCGCCGTCGCTCGTGCTGCTTGACGAGGCCGGCACGGGAACCGATCCCGAAGAAGGTTCTGCTCTCGGAGTTGCGATCGTCGATCACTTTCGCCGCAACTGCGGTGCTCACGTGATCGCCTCGACACATTACCGCGGCCTAAAAGTTTACGCCGCCAACGACCCATCGGTGATCAACGCCTCCGTCGAGTTTGACGAAAAGACTCTCCAACCCACATATCGCCTGCTGCTCGGCCTCGCCGGTGCATCGTCCGGCATCGAGATCGCCAACCGCTTTGGCATCCCGGATGACGTGATCGCCGCCGCCCGTGCAAACCTCGACGTCTCAGCTCAAGAGGCGGAATCGTACCTTCGCCGCCTACAGGATGAGACAAAACAGGCCGAGGACCTGCGCACCGCTCTCGAAGACGAACGCGAGGCGGTCGCAATGAAGTACGCGAATCTTGATATTGACTTTGGCAAACGCGAACGCGAGCGCCAAAAGCAGTTCGAGTCGCAGCTTGCCCAGTCAGTAGACGAATTCGATCGTCAATCAAAAGCATTCCTCGCCACCCTCGAGGACAAAGCCCTAAAAAACCGGCTCGAAAAAGAACGCCAATCTCGCAAAGCCGAACTCAACCGAGCGGTGTTATCCAAGATTGCAACCGCCGAGACGCAGCGACGCCGAGACGCGGGTGTCAGTAGCCCGCACGTGAGTAAGGGCTCCGCCAGCAGCAGGTCAACATCGGGCCAACGCCCAGACGCCGGCTCCCCTCCTTACGAAGGAGGGGTGGCCGGAGGCCGGGGTGGTTCTCTCGATGGCACTATTCAAGTAGGGTCACGAGTATTAACGACGTTCGGAAACATTGGCACGGTCGAGCGTTTGGACAAGGATGTCGCCGAGGTCCTGGTAGGAGGCATGCGGCTTCGCCAAAAGCTGGATGAATTGCAGCTCGCCGACCCCGAGGTGTCGGTAGCCCGCACGTCAGTAAGGACCACCCCAAACCAGAGACCAACGCTGAGCAGACCTATCGACACAGCCGACGTCGCCGCCGAGCTCAACCTCATCGGCCACACCACCGCCGACGCCGAATACGAGCTTGACCGTTTCCTCGACGAGGCCTACATGGGATCCGTGCCCCGCGTCCGCATCATCCACGGCTTTGGCACCGGCACCCTAAGGAATTACGTCCACCACTTCCTAAAAAACAGCGACCTCGTCGAACGCTTCGAATTCGCCCCCGACTCCCAAGGCGGCCACGGCGCTACAATTGCGGAATTGAAGCAATGAAATTGGCTCCGCTATTGTTGATTCTAACTACCACCGTGGCGGTTCTAGGCCAGCCTTCAAGGGCGGAATTAGTCGATGAATACGGGCGCATTGGTTGCGAAGATTTGATGGCCCGCTCTGAGGTTGTAGGACAACGGCTGAAGGCCAGCCCCTCCGAAACTGCTGTCATAATTAGCTACAACCTTCCTGAGGGCAAGCTAGGATGGCAAGCCCTACTTACGCATAGACGGCTCATTGGCTTGTTCGGGAACGATCTTAACGCAAATTTTTATCGCGCCGCCGACAACGGGAAACCCCGAACGGAGGTCTGGGTGGTGCCGCCGGATTCAAGCTTCAACACGGAGGGACTTGAGCGGACGTTTTCAATTCCGTTCAAGCCGACAGCAAAGACAAAGGTAGGAGGCTCGTATGAACAAGATACCTGTTCATCTGAAGCATACCGGGCATTTCTGCAGGTACTCACGACCACCAACTTGAAAGGCCAAATCGTTCTCGTAAATTGGCGACGAAAGGATCGGGATAAATCGATTGCGCGCTACCGTGCAGCACTCAGGACCGCAGGGTTGGACACTGGTCGAATCCGTTTTCGATACAAGACCGCAAAACCCACTCTGCACGATTTTCCCGAATACGAGGAATACTGGCTCATTCCATAGATGCTCTACCCCCAATACGTCATCGACGATCTCAAGGTCCGGGCCGATCTGGTGCGGTTGATACAGCCGTACGCGCCGGACTTAAAGAAAAAGGGGGCCAATTGGATGGCGTGCTGTCCGTTTCATCAGGAAAAGACACCGTCCTTCTCGGTAAATCCTGTCAAAGGCTTTTACAAATGTTTTGGCTGCGGCAAGGGCGGGACGGCGTTCAATTTTGTGATGGATATCGAGGGGCTGAATTTTCCCGAGGCGGTCAAGCGCGTCGCGGAGGCGAGCGGCTATATCCTGCCCGAGCCCGTCGACGATAAAACCTACGCTGCGTCAAAGAAGAAGCGGGATGAGAAAAAACAGCTCGCCGACCAGATCGTCGAGCTAAATCAGGTCGCGCTTGAATTTTGGGAATCCGAGCTCCAAAAAAAAAGCAAGGACGCCAAAGCGGCACGTGAGTATCTGGCCGGCCGCGGGATCTCGGATGAGATCCAACAACGCTTTCGCATCGGCTATTCTCCCGATAAATGGGACGCCCTGATCGGCGTGCTTCGCGATTTTGGAGCTGACGAAAAGCTCATCGCCCAAAGCGGCCTTGTCGCTGTAAATGAGGAAAAGGAACGCACCTACGACCGTTTCCGCGGCCGCCTCATGTTCCCCGTGCTCAACGTCGACGGCCGCCCCGTCGCCTTTGGTGCCCGTGCTCTAAAGCCGGAGGACAATCCAAAATACCTAAATTCCCCCGAGACGCCTGCCTACATCAAAGGCGACAATCTCTACGGGCTCTTTCAGGCCAAGGACGAGATCCGCAAAAAGAAATTCGCGATCCTCGTCGAGGGTTATCTCGATCTCATCGCCCTCGCGCAGTACGAGGTGACGAATGTCGCGGCCTCGCTCGGCACCGCGTTCACGCCCGAGCAGGCAAAGCTGCTGGGACGCTTCGCAAAGCGTGTCGTCATCAACTACGACGGCGACGACGCAGGCATCAAAGCCGCCCGCCGTGCGATCGAGCATCTGCTTCCGCAAGATTTTGATGTCAAGGTCCTCGTCCTTCCCGACGGCAAAGACCCCGACGACTTTATCCGCGAGAATGGCACCGACGAATACAACAAGGCCCGCGGCAAAGCAGATACATTTCTAAGGTTCTCACTCGAATCCGCAGTCAAAGGCCGCAACATCCACAACGCCAAGCAAAAGGCCGAGGCGATCGAGGAATTCCTGCCTGTCGTGGCCGCGATCCGCAACAACATTCAGCGTCGGGAAACGTTCGATCAGGCCATGACGTTCTTTCACGTGGAGGATGCCGGCCTCAGGCGTGAATTATGGAATGCCCTGCCCGCGACCGGCGGCAGTGTACCCGCCACCGTCACCCAGCGTGTCGCCCGGGCTGCCCGGCCAAAGATCACTGTGGCTGAGAGGCACCTTCTAGAATTGCTCGCTCACGATGCGGCCCTCCAGAAACTGGTCATTCCGACCCTCGAGGAGAGCGATTATCGCGATCTCGCGACAGCCGAGTTGTTTGAGGCCTTCATCGCTCTCGAAACCGTCGGCCTGCCTATCTCCGTCGAGACCCTTGCCGAAAAGCTCCCTGACGAGGATGCCGCCGACCTCGCCCACGAGATCCTCTCGACCGATCCCCGACGTGAGGGGAATGACGCTGAAAAAATGCTTCACGACGCCGAGAATTGCGTCGTCGCACTCCGGCAACTTGCGATATCGAATCGCATTCTTGAGATCAGCCGCGAGGCCTCCGCCGCCGAGGCCGCGGGCGATACGATAGCCGTACAGGAGCTCATTCACGAGCAGCTTGATCTTGAAAAAATCCGCCGTGAACTATCCAGAACAGCCAGCGCTTTGTGATATAGTTGACCGTTTAGCTCAAGAGGGGCGGAAATGCAACATTTTCGCCCCCGAAATCGTTAATAAACGTATTGTTTGACAACGATTTAACGCGCTTTACATCCAACATTTTTATCACCTATGCCAGATTACGACGAGAAAGAAGACCTAGTTGATCGCCTGGTTGCCCTTGGCCGCAAGAAAAAGGGGCTTAGCCTCGATACCCTGCACCGCGAGCTGCCGGAGAACATGCTCGATCCCGCCGAGCTCGAGGACGTTCTCGAGCGGCTCGAGGGTGCCAATATCTCGGTCGCCGAGACCGACGCGCAGCTTTTGGAGCGGGCCTCGACCATGGCCCTTGACGATGCCGAGCCGGAAGAAGAAGCCGAGGACGACGATCTCGATCTCGACCTCTCAGCGGGCATTCTCGATAAATCTAATGATCCTGTTCGTCTCTATCTTCGCGAGATGGGCGTTGTGCCTCTCCTGAATCGCGAGGGTGAGGTCGCGATCGCCAAGCGCATCGAGCGTGGTCAGATCAAGACCCACAAGGCCATTGCACGGTCGCCGATCGCCATTGAGCGTCTGCTGCTGCTCGGTGAGGATCTGGTAGCGCATCGTGCCAGCATTCGCGAGACGGTCGTTTTTAGCGAGCAGGCCGAGGTCAACCTCGAGGAGGACAAGGCCGAGGAGTACATGCGTTGGACGCTCGAGGGCATCCAGAATATCCACAACTCCTACAACGAGCTGATCAAAGAGTGGGTAAAGCTCGAGCGTGAGCAAGAGAAAGCCGTTCCCGGCAAAAAGAACAAGCGCCTGATGACGCTTCGTCACAAGGTCGCGCGAATGCGCATCGGCATCGCTCACGAGATCAAGGGTCTCAATCTCACGGAGCACTCGCGTCAAAAGCTCATCGCCGCCCTTCGCAAGGTCGACGAGGAGATCCGCCGAGCCGAGGGCGTCGTTCGCCGTCAAAAAGCGAAACTCGACAAAAAGCCTTCGCCTGCCGACCGCAAGCCGATCAATGCACGGATCAAAGAGGCAAAGACCGTCATTAGCGACGTCGAGACGAAATATCGCCTGCCGGTGGTCGAGATCAAGCGTTCGTACCAGACCATCACCGTCGGCGAGACCGCGACCAACAAGGCCAAGCGCGAGCTCGTCGAGGCTAACCTCCGTCTCGTCGTATCGATCGCCAAAAAGTACACGAATCGCGGCCTGCAATTCCTCGACCTCATACAGGAGGGCAATATCGGCCTGATGAAGGCTGTAGATAAATTCGAGTGGCGGCGTGGTTATAAGTTCTCGACCTATGCTACGTGGTGGATCCGCCAGGCGATCACGCGTGCGATCGCCGACCAGGCACGCACGATCCGCATTCCGGTCCACATGATCGAGACGATCAACAAGCTCATTCGCACCTCGCGTCTGCTGGTGCAGGAGCTTGGCCGCGAGCCGACCTCCGAGGAGATCGCAAAGCGAATGGACATCCCGGTCTCAAAGGTCCGCAAGGTCCTCAAGATCGCGCAGGAGCCGATCTCACTTGAGACCCCGATCGGCGAAGAGGAAGATTCGCACCTCGGTGATTTTATCGAGGACCGCTCGATAATGAATCCGGCCGAGAGCGTGACGTTCTCAAATCTTCGCGAGATCACCGACGAGGTGCTTGCGACTCTCACGCCCCGTGAGGAAAAAGTCATCAAGATGCGTTTCGGACTTGGCTCGACCGGCTCCGAACACACCCTTGAGGAGGTCGGGCAGCACTTTGCCGTCACCCGCGAGCGTATTCGCCAGATCGAGGCAAAGGCGCTCCGCAAGCTGCGTCACCCGTCACGATCACGCAGGCTAAAGGCCTTTCTCGAAGGCAAGCCCTAGAGTTCACCACATTCATCTCAACGGCCGTTCGGGTTCGACAAACCCGCACGGCCTTTTTTTGTGGCAAAATGAGCGATCGAGTCGAATGAAAAAAGGCTGGCAAAAGATCGTCTTCGCACTGCTCATCGCCGCCACCTCGGCAGATGCCTTTTACAAGTACACCGGCGTCCCCGGGATCGTCGCATACACCCTCGTCTGCATCGGGTGTGTCCTGATCGTCGCTCGACCGCAATTCACTGGTGTTGTTGAACGCGTATTGACGGAGAGGAGAACGTTGGTGATCGCTGCGATTCTCTTCCTCGCGCTCGTGATCGTCTGCCTTTTGATCTACCCACTCGCGGACGCGGGACGGCTCGGCGACCGCGGTAGTGACGCCGATGACGCTCTGATAATCGGTGCCCAGGCTCTCCTGCATGGAGCCTATCCTTTCTATCCGACGACGTACTACGGCAATCAGATCGCTCCGATGCCTGGGTCGATCATCCTTGCCATCCCCTTCGCGGTAAAGCCTCTGATCGCTCTTCAAAATGTCTTCTGGCTCGGGATCCTCTTTTGGGTCACCGGCAAACTACTCGGGAGTTGGCGGTACGCGTTCTTACTCCTTGCGGGGCTAGTGTTCCTCTCGCCCGCGGTTATGCAAAACCTGCTCACCGCGACGGATCGCGTGTCCAATACGATCTACATCCTCGTCGCCATATGGCTGCTGCTGAAGTACTCCGCCGATCCCGATGCCGCCTCGTGGAAGCGTATTCTGCCCGCGATCTTTCTCGGCATCGGAATGTCTTCGCGATCGAATTTCTTTTTTCTCGTACCGATCTTCTTCTCCGCTCTCGGGCAGACTGGCGGCTGCACGCGGGCGATCAAGATGCTGGCGATATCAGGCGCTTCGTTCCTCACCGTCACACTTCCCTTTTGGCTGTATGACCCGGCTGGGTTTACCCCGTTCCTGGTGCAATCCGAGAAGATGTCGCAATTCAATTCGACGCTGCCGCACGCGTCGGTCGTGGTCGCGATCAGCGGAATGGCGCTCGCGATTCTTTTGGCTACACGAAAGGCGGGCGACGATCTCGCAGGCTTTTTCTTCAACTGCGGCGTTGTGCAGCTATTTTCCGTCCTGCTGCTGTCGGCTATCTCGAGCCTCCACTCGGGGAAGCCCGACCTATACTTTGGCCATGTAAGCTACGGCGTTTTTGCGGTTGTTTTTTTTATGCTCGCTGGCGTGATCTGGTTTAAGAGAATGAGTTTGCCGACCGCAGCCGCTCTGCAGCCGTAAGAGCCGCTTCGAGGTCAGCGACCTTGCCATCGAGCTGCAACTCAAAAACAGCGTCCAGTATCTGCTTGAATTCAGGGCCTGGCTCGAGCCCCATCTCGATCAGGTGACGGCCCATGAGGATGGGCTTCGGAGCGGCACGTTCGACATTGAGCGAATGTACTTTCTCGATGAACCACTCCTGAGCCTCTGATCCAAAATGTTTCTCCGGCGACAGCCAGTCGGGATTGCGGCCAAGGCTGTCTGCCTTTGCCACGCGATACAGCAGGTCGGGCTCGACCTTGCGCGCCAGACGGCGAAACGCCCCGTCACCGACGGGCTGGCCTTTTTGTTCGCTCTTGTACCACTCTCCTGGGACAAGGTGGTAACGCACAAGCTGGACGACCTGCTCCCGCACGTCAAACCCATTGAGCGTGTAGATCCCCAGTCGATCGAGCAGCGATATGGTCGGCTCGACGCCCGCCTCGTCATGCCCGCGCGAGCGTGTTCGTCCCTCGACGAATTCCGTCGTCGGCGGCTTACCAAGATCGTGACAAAGGGCCCCGACCATCACCGCCACCTGCCGCGCGTGATCGAGTCCGTCGATCAGCTTACGCGCCTCGTCGACCACCATCATTGTGTGAATATCGACGTTCCCCTCGGGATGCCACTCGGGCTCCTGCGGCACGCCCACCAGCGATTGCAGCTCGGGGAAAAGCTGTGCGATCGCACCCCAGTCATAAAGCAGCTTGAGCCCGATCGACGGCAGCTCGGCTTTCAGCAGAAGCTTCTCCATCTCGGCCCAGATTCGTTCGCGAGGCAGATCGGTGACATCGATTTTTGAGCAGACCTCCGCCGTCTCCGCCTTAACCTCAAACTCAAATCTTGCCGCAAACTGCGCCGCCCGCAGGACCCGCAGGCTGTCCTCCGAAAACGTCTCCCGCGACACCATCCGGAGGACACCTCCCTTGATATCGCCGCGGCCGTCAAAAGGATCTACAACCTCGCCTGTCAGGGAATCCTGCAAGATCGCGTTTATCGTGAAGTCGCGCCGCTTGCATGCCTCCGCAAAAGACATGTCCGGATCGCCCTCGACCACGAAGCCGCGATGCCCGACGCCCTCCTTTCGCTCGCGA
>JBJMGO010000310.1:0-5556 GCA_045807825.1 Pyrinomonadaceae bacterium
AAAGATCTCAAGCGACGCCCTCAGAGCCGCCATCTGTAGGATCGGAGGATTAGAGATCTGCCACCCTTCAGCACCGGCGAGCGGTTTGAATTCGGGTCCCATCAGGAACCTCGTATCTTTATCATGACCCCACCAACCCGCTAGCCTGCAAAGGTCAAACGAACGGTGTCGCTCATGCACGAATGCACCGCCCACCGCTCCGGGTCCGCCATTCAGATACTTGTAACAGCACCACACCGCAAAATCCACGCCCCACTCGTGCATCTCAAGCTTGAGATTGCCCGCAGCGTGGGCGAGATCAAATCCGACAATAGCACCCGCCTTGTGACCGGCCTGGGTGATCTCCTTCATCTCAAAGGCTTGCCCCGTGTAGTAATTCACCCCGCCAAGCAGCACGAGCGCGATCTCATCGCCGCGTCGCTCGATGGTCTCCACAATATCGCTCGTGCGGAGCGTGAATTCACCCTCTCTGGGAGCAAGCTCGATCAGATGCTCTCGCGGATCAAGCCCGTGACACCGCATCTGCGACTCGACCGCATATTGATCAGACGGGAAAGCACCCTTCTCGATCACCACGCAGCGTCGCTCACCCTCTGGTTTAAAGAAAGACACCATCAACAGGTGCAGATTCACTGTCAACGAATTCATCACCACGGTCTCCATCGGCAGTGCTCCGACCACCGTCGCCATTGAGTCGGTTAGGAACTCGTGATACGGCAGCCACGGCTTCCTTGCGCTAGCGTGAGCCTCGACCGCAAGGCGCGCCCAATCCTCCATCTCCTGCTGAACATACTCCGGCGCCTTCTCAGGCATCAGCCCAAGCGAGTTGCCGGTGAAGTAGATCGGCTCAATTCCATTCTTCGAACTAGGAAAATGGAAGCACCCCCGAAAGTTCTTCAAGGCATCCCGGTCGTCGAGGTATGTCCAGTGCTGTTTCAATTCTTCTTTCATTGAAGTTGGCGGAAAGACAGGTGCGTCATAGAACAAGGCTGTTTCCGCCTCGTCCATCCGTTCGTCTTTAGGTTGTGATGTCACGGCTCAACTAGATCTCGATCCAGTCGACATCAAAAGATGCAAAGATCGAGTCATGGCTCATAAGATACATATTGTTATGTTTGGCCTGAGCCGCCAAAAGCCGATCAAAAGGATCACCGTGCCGGTGTGGCATCTCGGAGATCAGGAATGTCTCCGCCATTCGGATCGGTAGAGGATTGAGATCGGCTTCCCGCATAGCAATAGGAACACATTCACTCGGCAGGGCCGGCAGGTCCAACTTTCCTAGTGCGAATTTGATCCCGATCTCCCAACAGCTCGCCGCCGAAAAGAAGCGCTCCACTTTCGGGTCGAGAAGAAGGTCCGTCGCCTCGCCGCTCAGTCGATGCGGCTCGATAAGTGACCAAAGCAGCACGTGTGTGTCCACGAGCACTTTCATTCCGCAGAATCCGTGTCCATCTCGCCCATGAGAAATTTGACGGTTTCATCGTCGTCGAGCGGATCATAGAAGGTGTCGTGGATCTTTGCTTTGCCTTTCCAAGAACCTATCCAATCGCCCTCGCTGCTGGTTTTGGTCGCTGGCACCAGCCTGACAGTGTCCGCACCGTTACGAGTAATAACCACCTCTTCTCCCTCAAGGGCCTTGTTGATCATCTGAGAGAGCTTTGATTTCGCCTCGTAAACACTCACTTTCATAGGGTTACTATAGAGCTAGTCAGACTAGCTGGTCAAGTCATATAAACCGCGACTTGTCCAAATCCAGCCAGTTCAAAGCCGCTCCGTGCATCAACATCGCCCTTACCTCATCTGAAAAGCTGCACGAATCGATCAAACTACCCGCCTCAGCCTCGCCAAGGGGAAAGGGATAGTCGCTCCCAAGGGCGATCTGGTCTGCCCCGACGAGGTCCAGCAGGAAGTTGAGCTTCGAAGCATCATGCACCAGCGAATCAAAGTACATCCGACTTAGGTAACGACGCGGGCCGTGCGGGTTATCCACGGCGCAAAGGTCTGGACGAACTTCAAAGCCATGTTCGATTCGACCGAGCGTTGCCGGGAACGAGCCTCCGCCATGTGCGAACAATATTCTCAGCGCGGGCAGCCGCTCCAAAACCCCGCCGAATATCAGCGAACAGATCGCTCGCGAGACCTCAGCCGGCATTCCCACAAGCCACGGCAGCCAGTACTTCTCCATGTCCCGTTCACCCATCATGTCCCACGGGTGCACGAAAATGGCCATTCCGAGCCGCTCGCATGCCGCAAAAAACTCAAAGAATCGCGGCTCGCTCAGATTAAGTTGATTTACATTTGTGCCGATCTCGACTCCAGTGAGACCGATCAACTTACAGTATTCAAGTTCACGGATCGCGAGCTTCGTATCCTGCAGAGGCACAGTTCCAACACCCACGAAGCGCAGTGGGAATTCATTGACAGCGGCCGCGATGTTGTCGTTTAGGAACCGTGCGATCTCCGCGCCATCCTGCGGCTTTGTCCAATAACTGAACATCACGGGAACGGTCGAGAGCACCTGGACGTTCACGCCCGTGCGGTCGCACTCCTCTATCCTACGCACAGGGTCCCAGCAGTTCGCCTCCACCGCACGAAATCGCGTCCCGTCGTCGCGCACCATGCAGGCGCAGCCGTCGGGCTGATGCTCGAGCGACACGAATCCGCCGTAGCCAAACTTCTCCGCCCACCGCGGCATCTCCCGCGGCAGTATGTGCGTGTGAACATCGATCTTTAGCACTACCTAATTCTGCACCGAGGCTAACAAAAACAAAAAAGGCGGAAGCAAGGAGCTTCCGCCTCAAAAGTAACATGCACAACGAACTACGGATCCAGACGATCAGGATCGTCCGAGTCCTCATCGTCACCGCCGCGACGACGGCCGCCGCCGTCGCCGAGTGTTGGCGGAGGAATGTACGGTATCTTCGCGTCGATCATCATCTGGTTCAGGGCCGCGAGGTCGACGGTGATCAAGTTACGCACCTCGTCGGCTGCGGGCGGAATACGCTTTGACAGGATCTCGATCTGCGATAGCTCGTAGTCCGTCGGGGCGGCCGAGGTTCCCTCGATCGCACCGATGAGCTGCGCAGCCCGTTGACTGAGCGGCGCCGGCAGCTCGACGAGCGGCGGTCCGGCCGAGCTGATATTCGACGCCAGCGAAGGCGGCGTTCCCCAGTTCACATAGGCCGCGTCAATCTTTTTCAGAAGATCGTCGGCAGCCTTCTTCACGTTATCCGGCACCTGCGGAGCCCCCGGACGCTTCCAGGACTCGATAGCGTTATTGAGGTTTGTCCGCAACCCTGCGATGGATGTCTGTGCGAGGGTAGCTTGCACAACCAACGGCTGCAGCTTAGTGAGCGCCGCACGCTTTTTCGCACGGTCATCGGCCGACATGTTGATGCGAGGATCGTCTATGACCGTGACGGTCTTTGACTGCTCAGTGTTGCCGAGCTTGATCTTCACCGTGTACGTGCCAGGGTCGACGCGGAGCCCCTGAGCGCCAAAGCCGCCAAATCCACCGCCACCGCCGCCGCCGCCAGGCTGCCCTTCAGCTGCCGGTGGGATCGGTGCACGCATTCGTAGGTCCCAAACATAGCGGTTGATGCCCGGTTGCGCGTTGCACGGCTGCTGACCGCCGCCGAAACCAAATCCACCTCCACCGCCGCCGCCGAAGGCCGGAGCAGGCGTCTGCGGAGCGTTCGGGTTCGGACGGGTGCAGTTGATCGTGCGGACCGTCTGCCCCTGAGCGTCCTGAATCGTGATGCTCACCGTCTCGCGATCCGCGAGCGGCTCTTTGAGGAAAAAGTTGATCGGAGCACCATTCGGCGGATTCTGCCCGTAAAAGACCTTATCCGACGTCACCGAACGATTGCCCCACGTCCTCCAGATCACCGACTCACGCGGGGTAAACAGAGTCACAGGGCTGTCGAGCACCGCCTGATTGATCTCCGATATGGGTGTGATGTCGTCCATCACCCATATCGAACGCCCGTGCGTCGCGAGGATCAGGTCGTTGTCGCGCGGGTGAATGAGGATATCGTCCACCGGCACTGTCGGCAGGTTCTGCTTGATCTGCACCCAGCTATTGCCGCGATCGTAGCTCGCAAAGAGCCCGAACTCGGTGCCGACGAACAGCAGGTTTGTATTCCTCGGATGCTCACGAATAACGTGGACGATCCCCGTGTTCTGCGGCAGGTTGTTAGCGATCGACTTCCACGTTTTTCCAAAGTCATTCGTCTGGTAAACGTAGACGTGAAAATCTCCCGATCTGTGGCCGTCGAAAGTTGCGAATGCAGTTCCCTCGCCGGTTCGCGAAGCGACTACTCGCGAGACGTACGTTCCCTTCGTCAAGCCTGGCACGTTGCCAACGACGTTTGTCCACGTCTGACCGTCCTTAGTGACCTGCAGGTTGCCATCGTCGGTGCCGACCCAAAGGACATTTCGGTTGACCGGCGACTCGGCCACCGTGGTCGATGTCGGCCAGTGCTCGACGCCATCGTGACGCGAACGCGTATTCTTGTCCGGCACGCGTCCCATGATCGGCATCGTGTTGCGGTCAGCACCGGTCGTGAGCTCCGTGTTGCCAACCTTTACCCACGAATCGCCCCGATTGGTCGACTTGAACAGGAAGTTGCCGCCGATATAGATCGTGTTCGGGTCAAACTGCGAGATCACGATCGGCGTGTTCCACTGGAAGCGGTAATTCTTCTCGCCCTCTTCCTCACGCGGCCTGATGCTCTTGCTCTCTCCCGTGATCACGTTGCGGCGAAGCGTGTTGCCGTCCTGCGACTCGGTGTAGACGATCGAACTATCATTCGGGTCCGGCTGGGCATAAAATCCGTCGCCGCCGCCGATCGTGTACCAGTCATCGTTGGTGATACCTCGAGGATTGAAAGACATCGACGGACCGCACCAAGCGTTGTTGTCCTGCAGACCGCCGCAGATCTTGTACGGTCGAGCGTTGTCGACGCCGATCTCGTAAAACTGACCGATCGGCACCGTGTTCGCATAATCCCACGTCTTGCCGCGGTCGTACGTAATATTGATGCCGCCGTCGTTGCCCATCATCAGATGGTTAGAGTCCGTCGGATCGATCCAGATAGCATGCGTGTCGGCGTGAGGCGCACGCGAGAAGTTTGTACTCCACGTCTTACCGCCGTCGTCCGAATACTGCATCGTCACGCCCGCGACCCACAGGCGTTGATCGTTATTTGGATCGACGCGTATTTGGCTGAAATACATCGGCCGCGGATTATTACTGATGTCCGCCATCCGGGTCCACGTCTCGCCCTTGTCGGTCGAACGGTAAACACCACCATTCGCGTGCTCGATCAGTGCATAGACAATATTCGGGTCCTTAGGATAAACCGCGATCGCGTTGCGGCCGGTTTCCGTAAGATTGTCAGGCCTGGGATTCGCAGCTGACTCGGTGTCGTAGGGCATGCCCTTCGTTATCTTCGTCCACGTGTCACCGCCGTCGATGGACTTATAGAGACCACTGCCCTCGCCGCTGCCGTTGAATCCCCAAACAGTTCTGCGACGTTGATAGGTGGCCGCGTA
>JBJMGO010000311.1:0-5178 GCA_045807825.1 Pyrinomonadaceae bacterium
GCGGATTTGACGGCTTCGGTACGCGATTCGAATTCACCACGCTGCAGATCGTGGCGGTAATGGTGATCGTGATCTTTACGACGCTCAATTGCGCATCTGTCAGCATCACTGGCCGGATCGCCACGGCGCTGACGTTCGTTAAGATCGCGCTGATCGTCTTTGTCGCGGGCGGTGCGTTTGTCTTGGTGAGCGGGAATTTCGTGCACTTCTCACTAATGGCGACGGGCGGCGCGTGCGAGGGCGTTGGTGACGCAGTGAAGTTCGGCTCGCCGTCGTACAGCTTCGTCGGCGGTTTTGCGGCGGCGATGTTGGGCGCGTTGTGGGGTTATGACGGATGGGACAACCTGACCTTCGTTGCGGGTGAGGTCAAGGAGCCCGGCCGCAATATCCCGCGTGCGATCATCGGCAGCATGCTGCTCGTGATCGTGCTCTACGTCATCGCTCAGGTCGCGTATTTTTACGTGCTCGATCCAACGACGATCGCTTCGGTCTCGACCAACTCATCCGTTGCGAAGACCGTCGTCTCGATGTTCTTTGGCGGCAACGCGGCATCGATGGCGACGGGTGCCGCGGTCGCGTTCTTTACCGTCGGGCTGATGCTCTCAAGCCTTGGGACGCTGCATACCTCCTTGATGTCGGCGGCACGCATTCCGTACCGCATGGCAAAGGAAGGGATGCTCTTCAAGACCTTTGGCACGACGTCCGTGAATCACGTGCCGGTCTCGTCCGTACTGCTTGCGGGAGCACTCGCGGCAGTGCTCGCATTGATCGGCTCGTTTGACACGCTGACGGACTACGTCGTGTTTGCAATGTGGCTGTTTTACGCGCTGATCACGGGGACAATATTTGTGTACAGGCGTAAATTCCCGCACATCGAGCGGCCTTATCGTGCGTGGGGATATCCGGTCGTGCCGGTGGTCTTTTTGTTCGTCGCCGCGTGGCTCATCTACCGCACGATAATAGACTCGCCAAAGCAGGCGGTCACCGGCATCGTGCTCATTCTTGTGGGAATCCCGTTCTATTACTATTTCAGTAGAAGAGGGGCCAGTGGTGATCCAGAGGACCGACCTAGTTAGCTGCCTTGTCCTTTGCGTCCTTTGCGCCTCTGCGTGAGGCGGTTGCATTTCACGCAAAGCCGCAAAGGACGCAAAGCGGACTCTCAACGATATGAAGGATAGACGCAGCGGCATTGATCGCCGCAGTTCAGTTCGATACCCCGTCGACGTCACCATCGAGTGGGAAGCCGCCTCCGGCCGCCACCCGGGCACCATCAGCGACGTCAGCTTTGACGGCTGTTTTGTCCTCAGCAACGGCGATGTCGAGGATGGCGACGACGTCAAGCTCTTTGTCCCGCTCGCCGATGGAATGAAGGTCCAATTCGACGGCCGCGTCGCAAATCATGTATTCGAGATCGGTTTTGGAGTCAGACTCGCCGCAATGTCGCAGGCTCAGAGGGAGATATTGACGAACATCGTTCGGGATAGCGGCGCGTAATGGACAGCTGTTAAAGTCGAAAGGGAAGATTCGCCGCGGTTTCGCGGCTTTTTTGTTTCCCAACTAAGCCACTGAACGGCTCACGGACGCCACTGAACGGTTCACGGACGCCACTGAACGGCTCACGGACGCACTGAACGGCTCACCGAAGCCACTGAATGGCTCACGGACGCCACTGGACTTTCACCGACCCAACGCAGCGGTATAACGGCTTATTCGCTGGTCTCAGATGGCACTATACCGATGAATCTGGCCGCTCCCGCTCCCGGTTCTCACCCTCGCAGCAACGAAATTCACGCGTTCGCGGCTCTTGCGGTGAGGGCGTCGGAGGCGACTTCGCGGTCGTCGAAGTGGTACTTGTTGCCGCCGACGATCTGATAAGTCTCGTGACCCTTACCGGCGATTATGACAACATCAGCGGGGCGAGCGAGCTGGATCGCGCGGGTGATCGCCTCGCGGCGGTCGGGCACGACGCTGTACGGCGTGTCGCCCTGTTTGAGGCCGACCTCGATCTCCTGAATGATCTTGAGCGGGTCCTCGTTGCGAGGGTTGTCGGAGGTGACGACGACGAGGTCGCTGTGCTCTGACGCGACGCGTCCCATCGGTTCACGTTTGGTACGGTCGCGATCGCCGCCGCAGCCGAAAACAGTTATGATCCGGCCCTTCGTCAGGTCGCGAGCGGTTTGAAGCGTGTTGAGCAGCGCGTCGTCCGTGTGGGCGTAATCGACGACGACCGCAAAATCGCCTTCGTGCGGTACCCGCTCGAAACGGCCTGGTGCACCGACGCACTTGCTCAGTCCTTTTTCGATCGCGTCGAGCGAATATCCCAATTCCATAGCCACCGCCGTCGCCTGCAGCATGTTGTACACGTGCGGCCGTCCAACGAGCGGGGAAGTTATCTGACGTTCGCCCGCCGGTGTTTTGACGGTGAATGAGGTGCCGCGGATCAGGGACACATCTATGTTGTTGGCGGTGATATCGGCGGGAGAGTCGATCGCCGTTGTGACGACGCGTTGGTTGTTAGCTCGCAGCTCGGCGATGAGTTTCACGCACCATTCATCGTCTGCGTTCAGCACGCTCGCCCCGGGATGTTCGCCAATGCGGCCGTCGAAGAGCCGCTTTTTGGCGTCGAAGTAATTCTCCATGGTCCCGTGGTAGTCGAGGTGGTCGCGCGTCAGGTTGGTGAAGACGGCGACCCTGAATTGCAGCCCGTCGCAGCGGTGCAGGTCGATCGCCTGCGACGACGCCTCCATCGCGGCCATCGTACAGCCGGCGTCGACGGCACGGCGGAGAAAGCGGTTCGTGTCAGACGCCTCGGGCGTGGTGCGGACGGCCTCCTCAGACATCTCGCCGATGCGGTACTCGACGGTCGTTAGCATCGCCGGGTGCTGACCGGCGGCCTCGGCAAGGGCGAAGCAAAGATAAGTCGTCGTAGTTTTGCCGTTCGTGCCCGTGATCCCGACCAGATCGAGCTGGTGCGACGGGTCGCCATTGACGCGAGAGGCCGCGAGGGCGAGGGCGTGACGAGCTTCAGCGACCTTGAGCCAGGTGCCGGTGAATTCCGGCGGTGCATCGAACTCGGAAATGACGCCCGCGGCTCCTCGGCGCATGACGTCGGGAATGAACCGATGGCCGTCCGCGGTTTCACCCTTGATAGCGACAAACATCGACCCCGCACGCGCCTGCCGCGAGTCGTGCGTCACGTCGCTGACGAGCACACTGCCGTCGCCGGAGAGGTGTGCGTGCAGTTCAATAGCGAGCTGTTGAGCCGTGAGGGACATCCGCTGAGGATTATAGCGTGAGGGCGAAAATTGCACGAACATGCAAGCTGGAACGAGCGTATAGTTAGCAGATACGGGAGGAATTTACGCCGTGAACATCATCAAACTTATCCTCGCCGGCCTCGGCATCATATTCGGTGGCCTTATCCTGCTTTGGGTGCTGGGCTTCGTCTGGTCGATCCTGTGGTACCTGGTTGTCTTTGGACTGATCGGCGGCCTCGTCTATGGCGGCTACCGCCTCTTCACCGCTGCTGAGCGAAAGGCTCTCGGCTCCGCCCCTCACGGCGGCATCGGCTCGGGCGACATCAACATGAGCTGGGACGAGTACGACAAGAAGTACCTACACAAATAAGAAATTTAGCCACGGATCGGCACGGATCGGCACAGATAATTTGATCAGTGACATCCGTGCTATCCATGGCCAATTGTCTCGCCGGCTCGCCGGATGATATTCTGCCGATGCGTGCCGAGGTGGCGAAATTGGCAGACGCACTAGACTTAGGATCTAGCGCCGCGAGGCGTGCAGGTTCGATTCCTGTCCTCGGCACCAAAACAGTTGTCAGTGAACGGTGGTCAGTTGTCAGGTGAGACGATTGACCGCCGATTTGCTTTCGCTGATGGCCTCAACTGACAAGCGGCAACCGACTTGTTATCCTTTCAGTTACGTAATGAAAAGCGAGTTAAAACAGACATCACCCACACAGCGAGAGATACATCTGACCATCGACGCCGCGACGGTCAAGGAATCGTACGGCCGGATCAGCAAGCGCTACGCGACCAAGGCACGGGTGGACGGTTTTCGTCCGGGCTACGCGCCCGTCGACGTTGTTCGGCTGAAATATAAGGAAGAGATCAAGGGCGACGTCCTGCAGGATGTCATCCCCACCGAGGTTGAGGCCGCGATCCGCGAGCACGACCTCCATCCGCTGACGGAGCCTCATCTACATCTCGAAAACCAGGAGACGGTGAAGGTGAACGGCTCAGAGCCGCTGTCCCTGCACGTCCATTTTGAGGTCATGCCGGAACTGCCGGAGCCGAATTACAAGGACCTTGAGCTGGTTCGCCGCGTGAAGCCGGTCGAGGACGGCGAGGTAGAGGACCTGATCAACGAGCGTCTTCAGCGAGAGGCTGCATTCGTGCCTGTCGAGGGACGAGCCTCGGAGATCGGAGACACGGTCATCGCGGATCTTGAGGGAAGGTTTGAGGATCAGCCCGACGCTGAGCCAATCGTTGCGAATGATCTCGAGGTCAAGCTGGGGGACGAGGTGATCGAGCAGTCGTTCACGGATAATTTGGCCGGCGTCAAAGAGGACGAGGAGAAGGAATTTACGGTGACGTATCCTGCCGAATTCTCATCCGAGGCTCTCGCTGGTAAGACCGTTCACTACAAGGCGAAGATCAAGTCCGTTGGCCGGCAGGAAGTGCCGGATCTCAATGACGAGTGGGCAAAGAGTCTGGATGAGGGATACGAATCGCTCGACGACCTTCGCACGCGTTTGAAAGCCGACCTCGAGAAGGTCGCTGCGGCTGACGCGGATGCTCGAGTTCGGAACAACGCGATCGCTAAGCTTCTTGAGCAAAATCCTTTCGAGGTGCCGAACGCGCTTATCGAGAACCAGACGCGCCGGCTGCTCAATGATTTCGCTCAGGATATGCAGCAGCGTGGCGTCGATTTGGAGCAGGTGGATAAGGCGTTTATTGAAATGGCGTACAACAACATGCGTCAGCAGGGAGAACGCGACGTAAAGGCCGCGATGCTGCTCGACGAGATCGCAAAGCGTGAGAACGTCAGCGTGTCCGATGAAGAGCTGAACGAAGAACTGCAACGGATGGCGGATTACTATCGAGCTTCCATCGACGACATTCGCAAGTCGATAGAATCACAGGGCGGAGCCGGCCTGGA
>JBJMGO010000312.1:0-4431 GCA_045807825.1 Pyrinomonadaceae bacterium
CGTGCTTGACGCCTTTAAGGCCAAAGAGATGCCGTCAAAGGCGGAGCTGGATAAATACTTCGCACGCGACATCGAGATCCTGCAGTCGCGCCAACGGGACGACGGCAGCTTTGGCTTGTGGAAGCGCGACAAGGAGCGTTACGAATATCCGTTCCTAACCGTCCACGTGGCCCACGCGCTCGCCCTCGCAAAGGCCAAAGGCTACAAGGTGCCGGACGAGATGCTCAACAAGACGAAGCCGTACTTGAAGAATGTCGAGTCGCACTTTGACGAGTGGTACGTTCACTCGCCGCAGGTCCGCTGGACGATCTCGGCGTACGCGCTGTATGTCCGCGAAATGATGGGCGACAAGGATACGGCCCGGGCGAAGCGACTGCTTGCCGAGATGACCGGCGGAGCCATAGAGCCTCCGGTGGCAGACAGGAACTTCAGCAAAGCGCCATTCGAGGCGCTGGGCTGGGTGCTCGACGTCCTCGCAGACGACCCAGGCTCGCAGGCCGAGACGCAGGCGATCCTGCATTACCTCAACAACCACACGACCGAGACCGCAGCAACGGCGAATTTCGTCACGGACTACGGCGATGGTGCGTGGCTCATCATGTACTCGAACCGCCGTGCCGATGGCGTCCTTCTCGAAGCGATGCTCAAGGCGGATCCCAAGAACGACCTCATTCCAAAGCTCGTTCGCGGGCTGCTCGACCACCGCGTCAAGGGTGCTTGGAGCAACACGCAGGAGAACGTCTTTATCCTGCTGGCGTTGGACAAGTACTTCAACACGTATGAAAAGGTGACGCCCGACTTTGTCTCGCGTGTCTGGCTGGGGAATACCTACGCCGGCGAGCAGACGTTCAAGGGCAGGTCGGTCGACTCAAATGTTCTTAACATCCCGATGTCGTACCTGACCGATCAAGGAGGCGGCGCAAATTCACCGGTAAACCTCATCATCGATCGCGAAGGCGCCGGCCGGCTCTACTACCGCATCGGCATGACGTACGCTCCAAAAAATCTGAAGCTCGATCCCGCGGATTACGGCTTCACGGTGCTGCGTCAGTACGAAGCCGTCGATGACAAGGACGACGTCAAGCAAAATCCCGACGGTTCGTGGACCGTCAAGTCCGGTGCGCGGGTCCGCGTGCGGTTGACGATGGTTGCACAGGCGAGGCGTTATCACGTTGCACTGGTCGATCAAATTCCCGCGGGTCTCGAGATCCTCAATCCCGAGCTTGCGACGACCGAGGTCATCCCCGGCGACACCAAACCGATCACGAGCGTCATCGAATACGGCAGCCGCTCCTACGGCTATGGCTCCTGGTGGTATCGGCAATACTGGTTTGAGCACCAAAACTTCCGCGACGAACGCGCCGAGGCCTTCACGTCGCTCCTCTGGGAGGGCGTCTACAACTACTCCTACGTCGCCCGTGCCACGACGCCGGGATCGTTTATCGTCCCCCCCGCAAAGGCCGAGGAGATGTACCACCCCGAAACCTTCGGCCGCACCGGCACGGACTTTATAAAGGTGGAATAGGTCGAGGTCTAACGCTACGGCTCGCCAGCGCGAGTGCGACATTCGTCGTGTGGTAACCCACACGGCGAGCTGTTGCCACCGGTGACACACTCGATGCGGCTTGTCGCGACCGCGTCGTCTCGGCAAATAACCACGGCCTTCAGGCCGTGGTCCTAATCGCCGACAATAGGCAGGGCGTTTTAACATCCTTTCCACGCCAAAAGCTGGAAGGACGTTAAAACGCCCTATCGATCTTATTCGTCCGCCTCACCGCCGTGAACGCAGTCTCGCACGGATCTCAACAGCCAGCCGAGCGTAAGGCTCACCTTCCGCAAATATGTCCTTTGCATTCATCTATTCGGCGAGAATGGTTCTTGTGCTTACCCGAGTTTCGAGCGCGACGATGCCTGTGGCCGTGCTTCGTCTGGGCTTCCAACCCCGCGCCATATGACTCGATCCCGCCGGATCTGGTCTTGACGAATTCTGTTCCGTATGCGGTACTTCCGACCAGCAGCAGAACCGCGAGTCCGATCGTTATACAACTGATTGCTTTCGTTTTCATTAGTACTCCTTTTTCTTCCATAAACTAAGAGAGGCTCGTAAAGGTCAAGAGGCGCCTGCCCTTGTCAATTATTTCCGTTATTCCGTTGGCAGTATTTGACCTGGGTATCCAGGACCGCGAGGCACACGGTTTGGGAAATATCGGGTCCGGCTTTTTCGCATTGCACGTTTTCCCAGGCCGCAACGTCGGATGAGGGGACCAGCTCACAGAAATCGGGGGTCGGCCGGCTTGACCGCAGACAAGAATCGACAAAATAGGCCGTCAAGCCGTCGTAGTTGGCTGCGACCGCCGTTGTGGCCCTCGCGCGGAGCATCCCTTCCTGAATACAGCCGGGCTGATCGCTGACCTGGCCGAATGCGGCCCCCTTTGCCATATAGTCGGCGGTATTCTGTTTTTGGTACTGTCGGTCCTGGATGTTGCAGATCGTTAGATAGCCCGCGATCGCCAGCAACGTCACAGCAATTACGCCCGTGACTATCGAAAAGCGATCTATTTGTATTGGGGCCATT
This sequence comes from Pyrinomonadaceae bacterium, assembly GCA_045807825.1. Taxonomy (GTDB): domain Bacteria; phylum Acidobacteriota; class Blastocatellia; order Pyrinomonadales; family Pyrinomonadaceae; genus OLB17. The sequence continues at coordinate 2,576 of JBJMGO010000312.1, forward strand.
TCTGACTACTCTGTCATTCGATAAAAAGGGGAGCGATACGAGTGAAGCAGAAGCATCGTTCGCTCCCGGAGTTGTGGTCTATTACTTATGTGTCGGCGGATGCTTGTGATACCGCGGATAGCTCGGCTTATGGAATTTCCGCTTTCTAAAATTCAGAGTTCTTCGATTGCCACGGGCATGTGAACCTCGCATGTACTCTTTAACATAGAGGTTCCGGTTGGAGCCATTTCTTACAGTCAAATGTCTCCGGGCACCTGGGGTGACCTGCCTTGTTTTCACCTGTGCGCGTGCGGCCAGCGGGTTGTTTGTCGATGTCGCGTCACTTAGGAACGCGAGCGCGATGATGATGGAAAATGCGAACAAAATACCGAATATCGCTTTCATTATTTTCTCCTTGTTTAACTTAAGATCAGCTGACTACATGTCCGCCGTGAGTTGATATCCAATCAACTCGGAGGAGCTGTCCGCTGAATCGCCGGCAAAAACGGCATCATGAACTGCGTCCGTCCATTCGCGTTGTTAAAGACTTCGACACCCGGTATGCACGGGTCGGGCGGTGCCTGGTTGGTGCCATCGGGCTGTTGTATCTGAACCACGGGGCGAAGTTGGAGGCGGCCCGCGCCGTCGGTCGATCTTGTGAAGTTATCGGCGTTCAGTTCGAGCGACACAGATTCTCCGCCCTTCAAAAGGGCGATCCGCCGCACCGGACTGCCGTCCGCGTTGCGAAAAAGATTTCCCTCCGCCTCTCGAAAGGTCATCACAACACGACACGGATCGGGCGGAAGGTTGGGATCAGCGAGACCGGTGTTTACTACTGAGACGCGAACAGTTTGTCCGTTCGTGATCCCGACAAGTCCATATCCCGGAGGGTCGGGCTGGGGGTTAAATGCCTTTACCGTTTGCGGCAGATACCGGAAAAAACCGAATGCTGCCAGTCCGAGCAGCATAAATACCGCTGCCGTGATCGTTATCGTTCGTTGGTTTTTCATATTTACTCCTTGCTTGCCATAAAAAATCAGTGGGTGATAAATGAGGCCGTTTCGCTCCTCATCCCCATTGTTGAAGGTCTCTGCCCCGCGGAGCAGTACCGCCAGAAGAGCCGCCACCCAAAAAATACGATGTTGTAGACCGATCCGATCTAATCAGGATCGTCAGATCACGAACAGTTGGCGCAACAGGGCTACCTAAGGTCCTGTCCCAATCTAAAACCAGAAGCTAATACTGCCGGAAGGAGAATGACTGGGGCCCCCCACATACTGACTCCCATTCCAGTGGTAAAAAAAATGGCCTCCAAGGTTAGCAACAAAGTCGTAGTAGCCCTTGTTCACCATCGTTGTAATTCCAAACGTGGTAACTTTTCTGCTTGGGTCTTCCTGGTCATAGGTTTTTTGAAATAGCACTCGTAACCCGTTTTGAGCTATCTCATAAAAAACAACCACCCGCGTAATCAAAAAAGGGTACTGAAGATCAGGCCTGGTGCAGACGCCTGCATAAGCCGTCTTATCAACGCCGATCTGGATTTCCCTCTTGATTTTGAATTGGGTATTTCGCCCTTGGCAGTCCGGCTGCTTCTGGAGGTAGGTGATGATCTGACTGTATTCCGTGGTGAGGCCGGCCGCGTTTTTGTTCGTGGTGACCTGCGGGTTTGTCCCTTGTTTTTTTATCTGGCTCGGAGCAGGCTGAGCCGCGACCACGCCTGACCCCTTTTGGCCTAACTTAGCATTCGGACGATTTACAGCGTTTTGCTGGGGACCGTTAGCCGTTATGCCACCGGACTTTTTTGCGGCCTGAGCTTTCGGCCGAACCACTCTTTTTTTCTGTGCCTCGGCAACCGTTGCCCCGCCGATCAGCAGGGC
>JBJMGO010000313.1:0-3468 GCA_045807825.1 Pyrinomonadaceae bacterium
GGGTTGACGCTGTCGGTAGGGGCCCGATCGCGTGAGAGAAGAACGAATTGACAGAAAACGCATGATTTAGCTGGATCACCGACCCTATATACACCCGGTGCCCGGGCTGAAACTTATCCCCATTCAGCGTCATCCGCCGATCGATAATCGAGAAACCGCCGTTTAGGGTAAGCCATTTATTAGCGACCCTTTCTCCAAACAGGTTGAAGCCTGCATCACGCTGCGGGTCCAGCCGCTGATAGGTCTCAAACAGGAGTGTGTTGAAAAAGAGCTGCTTCGGAGCCTTGAATCTAATGGCCTCGTGCAGGCGGTCCTTACCCGACTCAAATGTGTAATCGACCGAGAAACCGATCTGCTTTATCGCCTGCTTTCTGACGAGGAATTGATGATAATTCGACTCACTTAGGTGGTGGAGACGCTGAAAGATGCTCGGATGATTGAGGTCCCCAAGAAAGGCGTTCGTGGCAGAGATCTCGTCAAAGAATAGTTGCTTTGGAGCGCGGACGCTGATCCTCTCGCCGGTGAGATACGCATCATTGTCGTAGGTGACCGCCTCGGTGGCCTCGCCGCGGTTGACCTCTATCCCGCCGATCTGGAACTCAAACCTCTTCGACGGTTTGGCATCAAAGTAAAGCTGTTTGACGTAAAGGTTCGTCTGCGGCAGTCCAGTGCCCCAGCCGGTGTTGTTCCAGCCGGCGGTAAAGTTGTTGCCCGTCTGGACGAGCCAGTTGACACGGTACTTCGCCTTTGAGTCGAACTGGAAATGGCCTTTGATAAAGACCTGCCACTGCAGCTTGCTAGAATTTGCGCTCGGGCTAGCGTTGGTCCGTATGTTCTGATAGCGGGTCTGGAGAAGGGCGTTGTCGAGGTCGAACCAGCGTTTTACGCCGGCACCGACCTTCGCCGGCTGCGGAGTCGCTGAGGGCAGCGGCTCGGCGGTTGCGCCCCCTGACGAACTTGCCTTCGTGGTCCATACTGTTTGCCCGATGGAGCAGTATGCCGCGAAGATCGTCAAAGCCAAAGCAAAGAGCGATCGTCTTCCCCTCATCATGCGACTAAATGGTAGCAAAAATGGTAGTTTTGTGCGGCTGATTTCTGAAAAAAACCGTTTCCTATTACAATCGCATTCACCAGCATGTCTTATCAGGTCATAGCCCGAAAATGGCGGCCTCAGGTCTTTGAGGAGGTCACCGGTCAGGACGTCATTACGCAGACCCTGCGCAACGCTCTCGAATACGACCGGCTGCACCACGCGTACCTGTTTTCGGGTGCTCGCGGCGTGGGTAAGACCACGACGGCCCGCATTCTTGCCAAGGCCCTAAACTGTCACAAAACCGAGGGAAAGCCGAACCTTACACCCTGCCGCACCGATTCGCCCGACGCATGCGATTCGTGTATCGAGATCTCCGAGAGCCGTTCGATGGATGTGCTGGAGATCGACGCGGCGTCGCATACTGGCATCGACGATGTTCGGGACACGATCATCAATTCGATCGATTTTAACCCAGCGAGGGACAGGTACAAGGTCTTCATCATCGACGAGGTCCATCAGCTCTCGAAAGCAGCATTCAACGCCCTTCTGAAAACGCTCGAAGAGCCGCCGAACAACGTCGTTTTTGTGATGGCGACGACCGAGCTGCACAAGGTGCCTGACACGATCCTCTCGCGCTGCCAGGAATTTGAATTTCGCACGATCCCGCTGCAAAAGATCTTTGATCGGCTAAAGCTGATCGCAGATGCCGAGAAGATCGATATCGACGAAAATGCCCTTCGCGAGCTCGCCCGCTCGGGTGAGGGCTCGATGCGTGACGCACAGTCTAATTTCGATCAGGTGATCAGCTTCTCAGGCGAGAAGATCGAGGCTCAGGATGTCACGAACGCCCTCGGGTTCGCCGGCGTTGACGTGCTCTCAAAGGCGATCGAGGCGATCGCCGGCCGCGACACGAAGGCCGTTCTAGAGATCGTGGATGACTTGATCGCCCGCGGGCATGACCTGCGTAACTTTTGCCGCGATCTGCTTGGACTGTTTCGCGACCTGCTCGTCGCAAAGGTCGCGAGAAATGAGAAGCACCTTTTTGAGGCTGCCGTGTTCTCCGACGACGATATGCAGCGGATGGCGGCGCCCTTCACCGAGGCTGATCTGATCCGGTTTTTCAACAGCATGAGCGAAACAGAGGCCTCTTTAAGAGAAGCCGCTCATCCGCGCTACATGCTCGAGATCGGTCTGGTGAAGCTGCTTGAGATGCGGAGCGTCACATCCATTGAGGACATTCTCCAGAAGCTTGATGCATTAGGCGTTTCGGCTGCGGCTCCGCCTGAGAAAATGTCCGCCGCTGCCTTGCCGGTTTCTCCCGCCACACAAGAAAAAAAAACTCTGAACTCGGGTAGCGAAGTTAAGAGTGACGGCTTTAGCCGTTCCTCAACGCCGCCCGCGTTGTCGGCGTCACCGGTGAGCCCGATCATCTCTCCTAGCAGCGTAGAAACGCCTAAACGCGTCACTCTTGCTCCGGTTGAGCCACCAGCCGTCGCCGCTCCAGAGGACGTTTTTGAGGGACACGTTGAGGAGATGTTCGACGCCCCCGTCGATCTCGTCGAGCCGGAGCACATGTTCGCGCCGGAGGCGGATGACGCGTTCGCACCGCCCGCGCCGGAGTTTCGTGCGCGGGAGTTGAAGGACCTGCACCCGGTTAGGATGCCAAGGCTTTCATCCGAGGAGCTTGAGCACGTACCGGACGATAAACTCGACAACGCCTATGAGGAGAAGCTGTACTTCACGGGTGACAACCTTTTCCCCATCAAGAATGCCGAGCGGATGATTGCATTTCTCCAGCCGCCTGAGCCGGCGAAGCCAAGCTCAAACGGCTACGGTGCGGCGACGGCGACGGCGACGGCGACGGCGACGGCTCCGGCGATCGACGTTTCACACATGATCGCGGACCTGAAGCTTGAGGAGGAGGATGTTCCACTGCCGGAGTTGAGTGACGACCCGACTGAGGACGAGCTGCTCGAGTATGCGAGGGCACACCCGGCGGTGAGGCGCGTTATGCGGACATTTCGTGCCAAGATCGTAAAGGTTGAGAAGCGATAGACTCGTTTTAGCGAACATCGTTATCGAGACTTCGTATATAAGTTGACCGGCAAATTTGATGATACGCAAATTACTGCCAACGGCTCTTTTCACGACTGCGATCCTGCTGGTTGCGGTCTCTGCCGGCATTTCGCAAGGAGCACCCTCGTCGCAAAATACATCGCCTCTCCCCGCACCGACGGGCATGGTGAATGACTACGCCGGCGTTCTCGATGCAACAACAAAACAGCAGCTCGAGCAAAAGCTTACAAGCTTTCGCGACACGACAAACCCGAAGGTCGAGCTTGCGGTAGCCATCGTCCACACGACGGGGGATCGCGACATTTTTGACTACTCGCTCGCGGTCGCTCGCGGTTGGGGCATCGGGTCGAAAGAGGATA
>JBJMGO010000314.1:0-7515 GCA_045807825.1 Pyrinomonadaceae bacterium
TCGGCGAAGTGCGGAACGCGGCCGAATTGCTTCGCCTTCCGGATGCCGACACGTTACGGTCAGTATCTGAAGGACGCCGGCTTTGACGTGATGGGGATCGCAAATAATCACGCAGCGGATTTCGGTCAGGAAGGACGCCTTTCTACAATTCGGACGCTCGACTCGTTCGGGATCAAGCACGCCGGGACACTCGACCCACCGGGCACGACCGCCTATCTCGAAGCACGCGGCAAACGCATCGCGGTCGTCGGCTTTGGCCACAACCACGGTATGCCGAGCATCAACGATCTAGCCGAAGCACGGAGACTCGTCACAGAGGCCAAGAAGCATGCCGACATCGTCATCGTTTCATACCACGGCGGCGGCGAGGGCACCGACCATCAGCATGTCGTCAAAGGCCACGACATCTTTCTAGGCGAGGACCGAGGTGATCTGCCTGCCTTTACTCATGCTGTGATCGATGCGGGTGCCGATCTTGTGCTCGGCCACGGCCCTCACGTTATGCGCGGGATGGAGATCTACAAAGGCCACCTGATAGAATACTCTATGGGGAACTTTTGCACCTACGGATGGTTCACGCTCGCGGCGGAGACGGCCCTGACCGAGGTGCTCGAGATCAAGATCGCGGCAGACGGCAAATTCATCTCAGCCAAGATCCACCCCGGCAAACAAGAAGGCCGCGGCGGGCCGATGCCTGACTCCACTGGAGCCGCGATCCCGGTCCTGCGGAGGCTCTCCGACGCCGACTTTGGCGCCAACGCACCAAAGATCGACGACCAGGGGAATGTAACTCAGAAGTAAGTTTGTCCCAGCCTTGTCCCGCGACCTCGTGGGACAGGGAATTCGTTGAACCCAACGGTATAGCTAATCAACAGGCCTTTCCAACAAATTCTCAAAAGACAAATGCCTATGCGAGTTCTGACCCTGCCGCACAGGAACAAGCCGGCACGATGATGTACCGTCCGAGGTTGAATGTTTTGGAAAGGCGACGGCTGATGCCAGCCGCCGCGACGGATCTGTTTGTTGGTTCTAGCGTAGTGCCGTTAGGGTGAGGTCCGATAGGGAATCCTTTACCGAGATGACTTGCGGGGTGATTGTGTAGCCTCGTGCCGATCCGCTCAGAAGACAGGTCGTGCCGGACTGTACGGAATCGAATTCGAAATAGCCGAACGCATTGGTCGCTGCGGTGATGCGTCCGCTGCCGTCATCGAGGAGGACGCGGGCATTTCGGATGCCAATTCCGTCGGCTGACAGCACGCGACCCGCGACGGTAACCGTTGCGGCGCTCGTGATGTTGGTATCGAAGCCCATAACATCGATCAAGATACCCTCGGGAGAGGACGGCGTGACATCAGAGAACTGATTTGGACAACTGAAGGCGTTTTGCACGAAAGGATTGGCCTGGGGACAACCCAGGCTAATGAAATCGCCAAAGTCGCCACCCGCGGTTTGGTTGAGGCCGACGATATTTGTCGCACCGCTGTCGAGCGAGAAATACCTCGAGCCGGTGCTCGTGACGTTACGCGTGCCGGGGGCTGACCACGTCCAGAGGTCGAGCGGGCGATATCTTGTGATCGGATTATTGAGGTCGATGCCTGAACCTGTGCCGAGGACCTCATCCACCTCATGCTCGATCGACCTTTGGGCGTCGTACGTGTTTGCGGCGAGAGGACGCGAAAAGGAGAAGGGCTGCGACGAAACGATGGTCACAATGCCGTCGAAGGTGCATGCTACGTTGATGGTGCTGTCGGCACACATCTGACCCGGCGTGTTGAGCCCTACGGCACGTCCATTGGCAGCGCCATACGCGATATTCGCCGTCTGTGCCGTGGCGGGAACGGTGGCGATCGCTTTCGCATCGTTGGCGCTCTTTGAATCAGCGGTCAACTGGTTGATGAACGTCAGCCAGGGCTTGTGTAAAAGATCCAGTTACTTCGTGCCAATGACCCACTCGGGATAGCGCTGCCATTGGGCAGGGTCGTCGAATAACGAAACAGGATATTCACCGTGATCGGATCCCGGTACAGGCTCTGGTAGATCGCTACCGCGCGGTTGAAAGCACCTTCTATCGCGACGGCGTTTGGGTCGGAGGTGATCGAGCTGTCGAATGTGCCGTTGATCACAAGCCCGGCACTTGGCTGCGCGGGTGCCGGCTGCGAAGGCATCTCGACGAGCGGGATGGATGCGAGGTGGCGCTGCGGCAAGGCGACGCCCGCGACTTCGCCGGCCTCAGCAGTGCCGATACCGGGATCACTCACTGCGCTTGCAGAGCGCGAGGCTTTTCGTATTTGCGCGATCGACGCAAACGGCTGGGATAACAAACAGCTAACTACAAGCAAACCTGTGGCGAGACAAAAGCGATTCATCGTAACTCCTGTGCGGGTTGGGAATAGTGTTCGCGAGAACTGCCCGGAGGCCAGACCATCGTACACGGGTCGTGATGGTCAAAGCAAGCAGGGACGGGTTGTGCGGTGTCCGATCACTTTTTATCGATGTATGGGCGAGATTGGACGATGTAGATGCGGTTGCCGATGAGGCCCCATTCGATGTCTTGTTCCTTGCGTGCGGGGAAGGCGGAGCGGATGGAGATGGCGGCTCGCGCGAGTGAGCGGGCCTGAAGGTCGGTGAGGACGCGCTTCTTTGGGCCAGCGGCGCAGACGTCGGTCGTTTCTTTTAGGTCGCCATTCGCTGCATCGAATCGCAGAGCACCCTTTTGCTGCGAGAGCGTCATTACGACAACGGAGTTCGATCTCGGGTTGAAAAGAACCTGCTCGGGGACGCCGTCGTTGGCTGTGACCTTTGTATTGTGGCCGCAGACGGCGGAGATGTAGACAGAGTTTTTGTTCTGATCGTCGAATGGGTCTTTTGTGATCATCACGCCGCCCTTCTCCATATCGACGCCGAGCTGCACAAACGCCGACATGTAGACGTCATCCTGCGAGACGTAATTCCGCACGCGAGCCTCGTAGCCCGCAAAATTCCAGAGCGATGCCCACACGGTCTTTACGGCCTCGATCAGCTTGTCCTCATCGCGCACGTTGGCGACGCTCGAGTATAGGCCGGCACCGGAGAAGTTGGGCAGGTCCTCGCTGTTAGAGGAGCTGCGAACGAATACGGGCTTGCCGCCGAGCTGCGTTTTCCAACGGGTGACGATGTCGGTACGAAGTGCGGCGTCCATCTTGCCGTTCTGGACCTGTTTGCGAAATTCGTCGAGCTTTTGCCGGCGGACTCGCGGGTTGTGGACGAAGGCGTTGTCGTCCATGAGGTTGTCGATGACTCGATCGAGCCCGTTGTCCTTCATGAACTTTGCGTACGCCGCGTAGGGTATGCCAAAGCCGTCGGGAATGATCACACCCGGAACACGCTTGTAGATCAGCTCACCGAGATTCGCAGCCTTGCTTCCGTAGGCGATCGAGTCTTTTGCGCGCATCTGGCGGAGCGGCATGAGCGCGGTCGTGGTGAGCTTCGCGGGCGGGACCTGCTGATCCGGCGAGACGAAGCCTCCGGGAGCTTTGATCTCGTCGAGCGTTGCAGGCTCAAACGTGTAATTGTCGAGTTGGGCGTCGAGCTTAAATACGCGGGTGTCGAATTCGCGAAAAAGCTTGTCCGCGTCCTTAATATAAACGTTTGGGATGTTCCACCCCTTTGCAAGGATATTGATATGCGACAGCGGCGACGACGGCTGCGCCACGATCACACCGCGGACCTGCGGCAGCGTGAGGGGCAATTCTCGTAGGATCAGAATCTCGTTATCGCCGATCTCGACCGTGTCGTCGAGCTTGTCGATGATGTGAATGCGGCCGACCGTCTTTCCTGTGTTGAGAGCAAGATAAGCCTGGTTTTGATTGATCTGGTCCTGCGTTACGCGGTCGAGGCCGATGCTCGCGGTCTCGTCCTCCTGACGGATAGAGTTCGGTTTGAAGAAGACCTTGGAGAAGAACGTTTTATTGATGACGTCATTCGCCTGACGGATCATTTCGGGAGTGGCGAGATCGCCTTCCCACAGCTCCCATGTGAATTTGTCGACCGTCTTTTGCCACGCGATCGTGCCGACGATGAACCGCCGGTCGCGGTCCTGATAGACGGGGCCGAAAACGTCTGTGCCACGCGGGATCATGTACATCGCGAGCAGGAAGTCCTTGTGAAATCGGTAACGGTTTGAGTTGATGAAGTAGATCTTGTTGCCGTCACGGCGGTCGATCGCGAACATCACATGCGGCAGCGCGTAGGGCGTCCCTTGATGATAGGTCCGTGCGAGTGAGTCGAAGTCAGCTTGCGTAGCGATCTTTGGGAGTGAGTTCTTGTTGGTCTTTGAGCTAGCGACGAAGTCTTTCGGCTCACGCGTGGGCGAAGGCTTGCGGGCCATCTGGGCGATTGCGGCCATTACGGCTACGAGAATGATTACTAGGATCGCTGCTGAACGACGGAACATGATTCTTCTCTGTGCCCTCTGCGTTCCCCTCAGCGTGCTTTGGGTCATAGCGGCCGTTCCACGCAGAGGCCGCAGAGAGGCCGCTGAGGCCGCTGAGTAGGACGTCACTTGGATGCTGCTCCTGTGGTGTGCAGTTTGTCGTTGGTGAGGAGCCGTCGACGGAGGGGCTCGATGTCGGCTTCGCCACTGATGGAGAGCTCGAGATCCCGAATTCGCCCGTCTCTAAGTCCGTAGATCCAGCCATGGATGCAAAGCTGCTGACCTCGATTCCACGCGTCTTGGACGACAGTTGTCTCGGCGACGTTGAGCACCTGCTCGGCGACGTTGAGACGGCAGAGTTCCTCAAGGCGTTCTTCCTGATCGTCGATCGTAGCGAGGCGATCGGCGTAGAGATTTGCAGTGTCGCGGATCTGCCGCAGCCAGTTGTCGATGAGACCGTGGCGCTTTTGCTCCATCGCGGCCGCGATGCCGCCGCAGCCGTAGTGGCCGCAAACTATTATGTGCTCGACCTGTAAACCCTCGACCGCAAATTGCAGCACCGAGAGGCAATTCATGTCGGTGTGATTGACGAGATTCGCGACGTTGCGGTGTACGAAAACCTCGCCCGGTGCGAGATCGACGATGACGTTGGCCGAGACGCGACTGTCGGAGCATCCGATCCAGAGGAATTTTGGGCTTTGCTGCTCGGCCAGATGCTGAAAGAAGGTCGCGTCCTCCTCAATGATACGGTCGGCCCACCGGCGATTATTATCGAGTAGCTGTTCGATCGCTGCCATGAGGAATATCTTAACCTACGCTAGCCGTTGTCTTCGTCTGCCTCGGCATCGAGATGCGGCGGGGCACCTTCGGTACCGCTCGGGTTTCCGCCATTTGAGATCCGTTCCTTGAGATGAAACCGGTACGCGAGGAATGCGGAGCAGATCATGAGGATAATGGAGGCGAAGAGGTAGTCGCTCCGCGGATCGGTGAACGCGAGGTAAATGCTGACAAAAAGGAGTGCGGCAGCGGCGATCTGGAAGGTGCGGATGAGATTCATCCGGCTGCCTTTAGCTCCTCCTCTGCTAACTCGAGCGTGGTCCTTGCGCGCTTTTGTCTCTTGATGAAGTATCGGATGAAAAGGAATGCCGGCATACCGACCAAGATAGCGAATGGAAGAATCGCGACGACAAAGGTCACAAGTCCTAGGACGAATTCCAACGCGAAGTCGAAGCCGCTGCCAAAGGCTTGCGTGAGTCTCTCGCCAAAGCCCTTTGAACTTGCCGAAAACACCGCGGGCGTCTGCAACTGGATCTTGATCGTTGAGAGACTAGACTGGTTCTCAAGAAAACGTTTACGTCCCTGAATCTTTTCGATGTCGCTTCTCACATCCGCGAGCTGACTTTGGACGCTGAGTGCATCGTCGACGGAGTTCGCCCGCTTCATGATTTCCATGAACTGCTGCTCAAGGGCCTGTTTGGCCTTAAGGCGAGCCTCGATGTCGATGAATTCCTCAGTGACGTCATCACCTTTTATCGACTCTTTGATGATCTTTCCGCTAGAGGACCTGATCTGATCGAGCGCTGTTTCGAATTTATCCGACGGCACTCTGATCGTCATCGACACGCTGTCGTGTCCTTGGGACTTAGGGTCACTCATAGTTTGCTCGGTATCAACGACATACCCGCCATTCGAATTCGCGATATCGGAGATATTCCGTTGCGCATCCTCTGGGCGATCGCACTCAATAGCGAGTGTGCCGTTGCGGATTATCTTCCTATCATTTTGAGCCGCGGGACTCTGAGAATTGGTCGCTTGTGAGAGCGAGATCTTGTCGTCGATGACCTGGCGTTTTGCTCCGCCGGCACCGCCACCACCGCCTCCTCCGATACCGCTACCAGCACCACTGCCGGTCGTCGCAGGTTGCGTGCTGACCACATCTCTCGGTAGCGAAGGGCTGTCTGACGAACCTTTGTACGCCGTAGAACCCGTGGAATTTGACGCAGTGGCGCCACCACCGGTACAGCCCGCGAGAGTGAACGTCACGACGAGTAGGGCGATTGGGATCAACTCTTTCATTGATTTGCTCCTGTCCTGATTTAGACGCTCTGATGACGAGAACGTTCCATTTAGTTGGCCTTGCGGGCGACCTCGGCAAAGCTCTCGCCGCGGAAGTATGCGGCGACGGCACGGAACATTCGGCGGAGTGCTCGCAGCACCTTTGGAGCGAACCAGACGAACAGCAGGACGAAGATGACAAGTACGACGGCGATCGCTACAGGTGCAAACACAGCGAGCAGGACGCCGACGATCGCGATGCCGTCCTCGGCGAAAGAGAGCAGCCAATTCGTCACCGGCTCGGGAGAGAAGTTCGCCCCGACGCGGATCGCGACCTTGGAGCCGTGAGCTGCGGTCGCGAGGCCGCCGCCTAAGAGGAACGCAGTTATGTAGATACTCGGGTCGAGCTGCTTCGTCGCCCCGTACGCGACGATCGCTCCGGCAGGAATCCGGATGAATGTGTGGATCACGTCCCAGACGCTGTCGAAGTACGGGATCTTATCCGCGAAGAACTCAACGATGAACAGTCCGCCCGCGACACCGATGATCCACCAGTTGTTGAGAACATCCAGCCCGCCCGGCAGCTTTGCCCAGCCAAACTTCTCGAGCAGGCCGAGGATCGTAACGGTCGCGTAGAGATTGATGCCGCTGGTCCAGGCGGAGCCCAGAGCTAACGAGAGTGTGCTAAACCATTCCATCCGAGTGACAAGTGATAAGTGATGAGTGATGAGTGGCGAGACCAGTGCGCACTAGCGCCCATCCTTTTGGATCAACGTCCTCCTGAGTGCGTTCAGCATACGCCGAATTTCATCGACGAGGTAAAAATTTTCTTGAGCAGCTTCGGACGTACAGAATTCTAGCTCTACCGCGATTATGAGTTGTGTCTCGAGTTCGCCGGCAGAGCCTTCAGCATTAGAAATGAATCGGACAAAATCAGGGGTTGTTCGTCTAGCTTGCCCTTCTGCAATATTCGATGGAATCGAAACCGCAGCTCTGCGCATCTGAGACACCAGCCCGAAGCGTTCGTCAGAAGGGAACCCTTTCGTCAA
>JBJMGO010000315.1:0-4557 GCA_045807825.1 Pyrinomonadaceae bacterium
CACCACGCTTCACGGCACGGACATTACGCTTGTCGGCGCGGACAGATCGTATCTGCCGATCACGCGTTACGGGCTGCAGCAGTCGGACGGTGTCACGGCGGTGTCAAAGTTTCTCAAACAGGCGACTATCGAGACCTTCGACTTTGACGAGATAGAGGTCATTCCAAACTTCATTTGCCAAAATCACTACAGGCGGCTCGACGATTCGCCGCTTCGCGAGGAGCTTGCGCCCAATGGCGAACGCCTGCTCGTACATGTTTCAAATTTTAGGGCCGTAAAGCGTCCGGCTGACTGCGTCGAGATCCTCGCACGAGTTCGCAAGCAAGGCATCGATGCCCGTCTCGTGATGGTGGGCGACGGCCCCGAGCGTTCGGCGGCGACGTATCGTGCCGAGCAGCTCGGCCTCAATGGCAATGTCACATTCGTCGGCAAGCAGGGCAATATCTCGGACTATCTTGGAATCGCCGACGTGTTTCTTCTCCCATCGGAGCTGGAATCGTTTGGCCTCGCCGCCCTCGAAGCGCAGGCGTGCGAGGCTCCGGTCATCGCGACACGTATCGGCGGCATTCCAGAGGTGGTCGACGATGGCGAAAGCGGCTATCTCTCAAACGTTGGTGATGTAGAGAAGATGGCGGCCGATACGATCAATCTCTTGAAGGACGATGAGCTCCGCCGCGCATTTGGCGCAAAAGGTCGTGACCTCGCCGTCCAACGCTATTCGACCGAAAAGATCATCCCGCAGTACATCGCCTTTTACGAAAAGATCGTCTCAAAAGCCGCCGCCGCCGCTGCCTGAGAGTTTTTACCGCAGATAAACACAGATGAACTCAGATAGAAGAGCGTCATTCCCTATCCGTGTCTATCCGCGTTCATCTGTGGTTAACTTTTCCTGAGAGATGCTCAAGCGCTACATGCACAACCGGGAGAGGTACTTCGCGATGCGCGACGACGATCGGATTGTGCACCCGTTCGACTGGGGCACCGAGTTTGTCATGCCCGGGTCTAACGGCGACGATCCGAGAAAGCTGTTTCGCGACTATGCACGGCGAACTGTGGAGAATAGCGACGAGTTCTTTTTCTCGCCTGATATCCGCGACTACCGCTTGGGGTCCAGCCTCGAGGTAGCTTCGTCTGAGGAGGCGGGCAGACCGCTCACCTGGACGAGCGGCGTGAGTACAACCTCACCCGAGAACAACACCGTCCGAGCCCGCTACTTTCCCACCGGCAACGACAAGCGCTCCGCTGTGATCATCCTGCCGCACTGGAACGCTAAAGCGGGCACGTACTTCAGCCTCGCGCGGCTCTTCAACCGCTTTGGAATGTCGGCCCTGCGGCTCACGCTCCCGTACCACGAAGAGCGAATGCCGCCCGAGTGCAATCGCGCCGACTATCTTGTCGCACCGAATGTCGGCCGCACCCTGCAGAGTCTCAGACAGGCTGTCGTCGACACGCGTTCCGCACTCAAGTGGCTAAAGGAGCAGGGTTACGAGAAGGTCGGGATCGTCGGCACGAGCATCGGTTCGTGCGTCGGTTTTTTTGCGTTTGTGCACGATCTCAGGATTGATGCAGCGTGCTTCAATCACGTCTCCGGGTATCCGGCTGACGTCGTGTGGCACGGCCTCTCGACATACCACGTCAAGGAGAGCCTCGCCGACAACGTGACACTAGACGAACTCCGCGAATACTGGCTGCCGATCTCGCCGATGGCGTATCTCGACCGTCTCGCGAAGCTGCCTCAGCGCCCGCAGCGTTACATCTACACGTTATACGACCTGAGCTTTCCGGTAGACCTATCCCGCGACGTGATGCGAGAGATCCGCCTCCGCAACATCCCACATGGCGAGGTCACCATCCCCTGCGGCCACTACACCCTCGGCGAAAAACCGTGGGTCTATATCGACGGATACAAGATCGTGAGCTTTTTACGAAAGCATCTCAAGTGACCACGTTTCGCGATGCTTGATCGTGTCACCGGCTCCACGATTGCTTATCGGCGATAGCGTCTCGATCTCGACAAATCCACCTGCGGTGTAAAACTCAAAATTCGAGTCGTAGTCCGGATAAACAGCACCCTCGACAAACTCTACACGTTTTTCAAATCTCAGATCGTGCCATTCATATGCCGCCGAGCCTTGGCGGTTTAGCACGCCGAGTTTTTGCTGATGTTCGAGTGACTCATCAATCCGGAGCCGGATCGCGTCCTTAGTAAACTCCCATCGCGGATCAGTGAAATCCGTGTAAGACCACAATGACATTGCACGCACGGGCAGCAGGTGCTCCGGGCTATAGGGAGCAAATGGCTCGTTTGGAATAACAACCGTCCCGCCGGGTGCCATGATCGTCAGCGACCAAGACGCCGCCTCGCGAGCTTCGCCCACTGTGAGGGTGTGATCGATCGTTACCTCCGAGCCGGCCTCTGCCAGCGTGATCGTCATCTGCTTTGTGTTCCCGGCAGCATCCGTGCCGCCGCGGATCGTGAGCGATAGATCGCTTGATTCGACGACCTCCACCGGGTCATTATCAGGTGCGTACGAGACAGGATTGTCCTCCGGCGCGATCCAGAGGCGGTGACCGCCGCGCGGGTACCAAGTGCCGAGGCTTGTATCGACCTTCGCCTCCGGGTGCCAGCCGAGAATGTTGTCGCCATCCATAAACCGATAGCTCAAAATTCGCGGGCCAAAATCCGAAGCAACAATGACCCGTACGGTGCCGTTTGACAGCTCAAAGCAACCGGCGACACCGTGATATTCCACCTTGTCCAGCATATCTCGATTATAAGCAGCGGCATCTCAATTCTGGTAGAATTGCCCGGACAATTGATGGCAAAACCGGCGGAAAAATATGCTTCCACGATCGACGAGGCCGTCGCTCATCTGGTCTCTAGGGCTACGAATTCGCGGGGCCTGCCGGCTAACGTCGTCGGCTCGCGTGTCGCCGCGGCTTTGGAGAAATACCTCTTTGTCGAGGGCTCATCGCCTGATCATTACGACATCCGCCAGTTCATCGAGGAGATCCGTGCCGACGACCTTTGTCTTATCATCGGGTGCGAGCAGAATGACGAAAAAGCTTGGGAAGACCTGGTCGCAAACTTCGACTCCACGGTCAGATCCGCCGCCCGCAAGATCACGTCGAACACGGAGGACGCCGAGGACCTTGCATCCTCGATCTGGGCCGAGCTTTACGGTCTACGTGTCGACGCAGCGGGCAAGAAAAAGAGCAAGCTCGCGTACTACTCCGGCCGCGGCAGTCTCGCTGGCTGGCTCCGTGCCGTTGTCGCACAGTTAGCGGTCGATCAGCATCGCAAGGTATCAAAATTTGTCCAGGTCGAGGAGGACCGCGAGTTTGAGAACCTCGCGAATGAGGCAGCGCTTGACGGTAATTCGCTAACCTCTAACGGGCAGAATCCCGAGGACGCATTCACCGATAAACAAACATCGAGCGATGTCTCGGAGGCTCTCGCCGCCGCGATCGCGGGGCTCGACAACGAGGACCGGCTCGTGATGAAGCTGTACTACTTCGACAGCTTAAAACTCAAGGACATCGCCGCGATGTTCGGCTATCACGAGGCGACCGCGAGCCGGCGGTTGACCCGAATTCAGGCCGATATTCGAAAGGCGGTCGAGAAGGAACTCAAGACCAAACACGGCTGGACTGATGGCGAGGTAAAACGGCATCTGAGCGACACCGCTGCCTCACTCGGGATGAGTCTCGAGACGATGTTTGCGGTGCTGGCTATAGCGGTGCTGGTGCAAGATTTATGGCGATGAGGCGTTCTATTGGTGGTTACGAAGCCCTTTAACCGCCGAGACGCCGAGACGCAGAGGACAAATACGTATTCTTTTCTTTTCTCTGCGACTCTGCGTCTCGGCGGTGAAGGATCTGGTAAATGGAACTTGAATTCGATAAGGAGATAGACGCCCTGCTGCGTAAAGCGCGGTCCGGGACAAGTGTCGCCGCTGTTAAGGGCGGCCACCTCGATGCTGACGCGATGAACGCGTTCGCTGAGGGTGCCGTGCCCGACGCTGTTCGCAAGACGTACACGGCGCACGTCGCCGACTGCGACAGTTGCCGCAAGGCCCTGTCGCAGATCGCTCTATTGAATGAACCCATCGCGATGAAAGCCGCCGCCGCTGCGGCTGCCCCTGCGCCGGCTGCTCCCGCTCGTGCCGCTGCACCGTGGTATCGTTCGCTTTTCCGTTCGCCCGGCTTGGCTGCGGCGATGGGTGTGCTCGTTCTCGCGTTCGGTGCGACGCTGGTATATCTCCTGACGCAGCGCGGAGCAGGCACCCCAACCTCTGTGGCGATGCAAAAGGACGTGTCGAATTCAGCTGCGCCCATTCCGTACGCCGGTATCGAGTCCAATTCGAATGCGGCGGCAGCTTCAAACGCAACGTCGACAATGAGCAACACGGCGTCAGCAAATTCCGCCGTGAGCTCCACACGATCGGCGGCAAACGCTGCAAGCAACTCTTCTTCGACAGGTACAACGGCAAATGCTCCCGCGGCAGGATCGGGTCTGGCAGCTCCCTCGGGCGGTGCTCCGCAGCAACCCGTCGC
>JBJMGO010000316.1:0-7097 GCA_045807825.1 Pyrinomonadaceae bacterium
CTGACGAAGAGAGGCGACGACTACAAGATCGCTCTTGTCTTACCCAGTCCAGTCGAGCACGACTACTAGGAATCCTCTTACTCACCAGTGTTAAGTTTTCAGAGGGCTAATATGACAGGGGACGAGCTCGTCCGCGGGCTGCTAATGCTGTCAGAGACCGAGTATGTCGCGATCCTCGACAGTTGCGGCGTCGGCCCCCTCGGCTCACATCTCCTGATCGGCGGCATCGGAACTCTGATGCCCTCACCTACGCTTGAGGACCTCGCCAACGCGCGACCGACCGTGTTCACCCTCTCCTATGAACTTGGGGCGAGGTTGAACCGCATCAAGACGATTGAGAATGACCTGGAGCCGGAAATATGCGCATTCTCTTTCGAGTCGCTCATCATCCATGACTACAAAACCCTCGAAACTCAGATCGTCGGCAATAGCGATAACGACGCAGTGCTAGAGAGGCTTTGTGCCGCCGCCCGATCCTTCGATACGGCCACGCCAGAGCAAGGGTTGACCGCAACCTCAAGCTTCACCCGGCGAGAATACCTAGACGCTGTCGACGTGATCAAGGAACGCATCCGCTGCGGGGATACGTACCAAACCAATCTTACTCAGCAGATCACAGTCCCGACTCGCGAAAAGCGGCCGCAGGATGTCTTTTGGCGACTGAGGCGTGACCATCCCGCTCCCTTCGCAGCGTACATCACGCGAGCGGACTCGACCGTGGTATCAGCGTCGCCAGAGAGATTCGTGAGGATCGGAGGCAGTGTCCGTAGCCCGCACGTGAGTAAGGGCCACGTGGCATCTGAACGCCACCCTCGAATCGAGACGTCGCCCATCAAAGGCACCCGCCGGCGTGGCCTCACACCTGAGGAAGACGCGGAACTCAGGCACGACCTTCTTACCAGCCCAAAAGACCGGGCCGAGAACACTATGATCGTCGACCTGCTCCGCAACGATCTCGGCCGCGTCTGCGAATACGGCAGCGTTCGCGTTGAAAAACTCTGCGAACTAGAGGAGCATCCGACGCTGTTTCATCTAGTGTCGACCGTGACGGGCGAGCTGCGTGAGGACGCAGCGTTCTCAGACATCGTTCGAGCTCTCTTCCCATGTGGATCTATCACGGGCGCTCCAAAGATCAGCACGATGCAGATCATCGAGCGACTCGAGCCCACCGCCCGCGGCCTCTCAATGGGAGCGATCGGTTACTCGATCCCTGCGGGCCTAGGAGTTGAGCCAGTAACCGACCTTAGTGTCGCTATCAGGACGATGGTGTTCCGCGACGGCATCGCTGCGTTCAATGTCGGCGGCGGCATTACCATCGACAGCGATCCTGAGCAGGAGTACGAGGAATCGCTGCTCAAAGCTAGGGCCCTACTCTCAGCCCTCAACGCGGAACTCTGAAACTCGCAGCTCTGGAACTCTCAATGACCTTCCGGTGTCTAAACCATCAACAGGAGGTTCCGACATGTCACGTCCAGAGATCAACGTCACACCGCTTATCGATGTTCTCCTTGTGCTCCTCATCATCTTTATGTGCGTTGCGCCGCTAAAGCCGAAAAGCTTTCACGCACGGATTCCGTCGGAACCGCGGCCAGTCGGCCTCGTCCGTGACAACCCCAAAGCCCTCGCGGTCGTCATCGCACCGGACCGCTCGCTCGCGCTGAATAACGAGCAAAACCTCGGCACCACAGCAGACTCCGAGAAGCTCGTCGAGCGGCTCAAGGCGGTCTTTGCCCAGCGTGTCGCAAATGGCGACGTCTCGGAGAGCTTTGCCGACTCGGCGGATCGCCCATTCACGGATAAGATCGAACGGACCGTCTTTATCAAAGCTCCGAGGACGCTCGATTACGGCTCGGTCGCCCGCGTCGTAGATGCCGTAAAGCTCGCGGGAGCATATCCCATTAGCCTGCAGATCGACAGGCTGGATTAACACAGTATTGCCCGTGCTATAATTCACCTGTCGCCCTGCTTGCCCAGAAGCGGGTGACGCCGGATGGTTCGCTTCACCATTCATTGCCCCGGTAATGGTGAATTACTACGACATTTTGAAGGTCTCACATGAGGCCACCGCAGCCGATATAAAATCGGCCTATCGGCGGCTCGCGCGTGAACTGCACCCCGACCGCAATAACGGCTCCGAGCAGACCGCGCTCAAATTCGCCGCCATCGCCGAGGCCTACGAGACCCTCGGCAATCCTCGCGCACGCACTAAATACGATCGCCGCCTTGCTGAAATAACCCAGAGTGCGAACGGCGACGGCCAGGTCTTCACGTCTGACAACCGCTACTCGCGCCGCTGGCGGCAGATGGTCTACGAGAAGCGTTACAACGAGATCATCGACCGGATGATCCTGGAGGAACGTCGAGAATCTGTCGCTCTTCAACGATTCCTGTTCCCATTGGTCGGCCTTTGCCTCTCGCTGCTGTTCGTCGGGATCATTCGGCCAAATGTCTTTATGAGGCAGCCGTTTGGCGAATGGAGTTGGGTGCTTATTCGCATCGCGATAGTCGCACTGTTTGCGGTCGGGGTTTTACATCTAGTCGGCCGCATGCGCGAGGCATTGGACCGCTTGGCTTATGATGACGAGGCGATACACGACTCCGTCCTCGACCCGATCGAGATCCCGAACCGCCACTGGTCGAGATACTCGCTGCTTGCGGTGATGATCATCGGCACGTTTGCCTGCCTTGCCCTTGGATATGCTATCGGGTTTGGATTTCACCTCACCTCGCACTACGGTTACTTGTTCGCGGATGGGCCGACGGTGGACGTAATTCTCTTCCCGCCGATCTTTGTCCTGCTCGTGGATGCGATGCACAAACTCACGCTTCCTGAGGTGCGGTAGCCTTGACTTTAAGGGCTTCCGCAACTAAACTCTATCGTTTGTTTTACTGGAGATAAGTTAAGTAATGGCTAACCACAAATCAGCAGAAAAGCGCGTCCGCCAAAACGCGAAGCGCAACCTGATAAATCGCAGCAACCGCAGCAAACTCCGCACTCAGATCAAGAGCCTGCGCACGGCCGCTGCCGCCGCGGACAAGGATACAACGAACGAGCTTCTCGCTCCGACCGTGTCGCTCATCGACAAGGCCGTGAACAAGGGCGTGCTCCACAAGAATACCGCCGCTCGCTACAAAGCTCGTCTGACAAAGCGTGCGAACAGCCTCGCCTAACAGCGAAACTCTTAGTTCCTAAACATGCGGACCTGCTCATCAAGCAGGTCCGCTTTGTTTTTGCTACAATCCGCCTCGAATGTCAGAGAAAAGGCGTCAGTACAAGTATTTCGATCTGATCATGGCGGCCTTCGTCGCAGTGCTCCTCTGCTCAAATCTGATCGGCGTGCAAAAGGTGTCGTACGTCACGCTGCCTTTTATCGGCGAATACATCTACGGAGCGGGAGTGCTCTTCTTCCCGATCAGCTATTTTTTTGGCGACATTCTGACGGAAGTTTATGGGTACAAACGCTCGCGTCGTGTGATCTGGGCCGGATTCGGCGCGATGGCCTTTGCATCGGTGATGTCTTTCATCGTCACGAGCCTGCCTGCCGCTCGAACGATGTCACCCGAACAGCAGGCGGCGGTGAATTCGATATTCGGACAGACATGGCGGATCGTGATCGCATCGCTCTCAGCCTTTTGGCTCGGCGAATTTGCAAATTCGTTTGTGCTCGCAAAGCTCAAGGTTAAAACGGAAGGTAAATGGCTCTGGACCCGCACGATAGGATCTACGGCCGTCGGAGAGGCCATCGACAGCCTCATCTTTTACCCGGTCGCTTTCCTCGGCACCTGGTCGAATGAACAGGTCGTCTCTGTGATGATCGGCAACTACTTCATCAAAGTAATATGGGAGGTCCTAGCCACGCCGCTCACGTATAAGGTTGTTGGATTCCTCAAGCGTGTTGAGCATGAGGATTACTATGACCGCGATACTGATTTCAACCCCTTCGTCCTCAACGCGTGAGCATCACTCTCGACACTCCCGTACACGAGCTGCACCGCCATAAGGTGGGACATCTCACAGCTCCGACGGCGGGCAAACTAGCGGCAGCGATCGCGCCGTTGGCGCAAAAGACGGACGTCACCGCCGTCACGGTCGCCGATCTGCTCAACTACTTCCCCTCTCGTTACGAGGACCGCTCAAACTTCATAACTATCGACAAGCTCGAGGACGGAATGGAGGCGGCGGTCGAGATCTATGTTCGAAACTCAGGCGGCAACCGAGTCGGTAAAAATCGCGATCCGCGAAAGCCGCCGCTCTTCATCTTTGAGGTTACGGGCGGCGACGCCGATCGCCGCTATCCGCCGGTGCAGGTCAAGTGGTTCGTCTCGGGTCGCAATGCATCGCAGATCCTCGATTGGTACGAGAAACGCTTTGCCCGCGGCACGCGCTTTGTCGCTTACGGGCGTTGGGAGACGGACCAACGCGGCACCTTTTATCTAAAGCTCAACAAGCCTGAGGAACTGGAGATATTGCCCACAAGCGGCAATGGCGAGGTGGGCCTGCTCAAGGAGGAATTCTCAGACGAGTCTCGTCTCGAGCAGGACATCGCGAGTCCTGAGTTCACGCCCGTTCACACCGCGCGTCGAGTTCCTGTGTACCGAAAACTTGGCCCATTTCAGACAAAGCGCCTGCGCGAGATCATTCACGATGTGCTGGCGAATCTCGATCGTGCATCGATCAAAGACGATCTTCCTCAGGAGATCATCGAGCGGAATAACCTCGCGACGCGTGCGCAGGCGATCACGGAGATCCACTTTCCACCGGACAATTCGCTGATCTCTGAATACGAAATGTACCGCAGTGCCGCTCAGCGGCGGCTGATCTTTGAGGAGTTCTTCTGGCTGTCGTTCTCAATGCAGCTAGTGCGCGGCGAGCGGCAGAAAGAACCGAAAGGAGCTGTTGTTGAGATCACGGACCGCACGCGTGAGCGGCTAAAGTCGCTGCTTCCCTTTCAGCTCACAAATGCTCAAAAACGTGTTATCGGTGAGATCTTCGCTGATCTGAAAGGGGAGCATCCGATGAATCGCCTCATTCAGGGCGACGTTGGCTCGGGCAAGACTATCGTAGCGTTTCTCGCGATGTTCGCCGCGCTGGAGAATGGCTATCAGGCAGCCCTGATGGCGCCGACCGAGATCCTCGCGGAGCAGCATCTCCGCAACGCCAGGCGCATCTTCGAAAGCACGGGCTACAACATCGAGCTGCTCGTCGGCAGCATTCCCGCCGCACGAAAACGAAAAGTGCAGGCGAGCATCGCGAGCGGCGATGTTCACATGGTGATCGGCACGCAAGCGCTCATTCAGGACGCAGTGAAGTTTGACCAGCTCGGGCTCGTCGTGATCGACGAGCAGCATCGCTTTGGCGTAATGCAGCGTGCTCAGTTAAAGGAGCTGGGCAACAATCCAGACATTCTCGTCATGACCGCAACACCGATCCCGCGTTCGCTTGCGATGACCGTTTACGGTGATCTGGAGGTCTCGATCATCGACGAGCTGCCGCCCGGCCGCACACCGATCAAGACCGTCGTCTGCGGCGATGACCAACGCCATGGGGTCTACAAAGGCATCGAACGCGAGATAAAATTCGGGCGTCAGGCTTACATCGTTTATCCGGTGATCGAGGAGTCGGCAAAATCCGACCTCAAAGCCGCGACAAAGATGTACGAATACCTAACCAAACGTTTCCGTGAGTTCCGTGTAGGCCTCCTTCACGGCAAGATGAAGCCGGCCGAAAAAGAGGCGATCATGTCCGAGTTTGTCGCGGGCAAGATCGACGTCCTCGTCTCGACCACTGTCATTGAGGTCGGTGTCGACGTGCCGAATGCTTCGCTCATGGTGATCGAGCACGCGGAGCGGTTTGGGCTGTCACAGCTCCACCAGCTTCGTGGTCGAGTCGGACGTGGTGCGGAGCAAAGCTACTGCGTGTTGCTCACCGATGACAAAAAGACCGTAACTGCCAGGCAGCGTCTCGGAATAATGGAGGAGACGACCGATGGATTTAAGATCGCGGAGAAGGACCTCGAGATCCGTGGTCAAGGCGAGATCCTCGGCACTCGTCAATCGGGGCTGCAGTCGTTTCAGATGGCGAACATCGTTCGGGACCTCGACATCCTCACCGCCGCGCGTCGTGAGGCCGAGGACTATCTCACTAAACGCCGTCATTCGCCCGAGACGGCGGCTCTCATCAAAGCCTCCCGCAACTACAAAAACGTAGGCCTCGCCGCCGTCTAGAGTGCACGTCTTTTGCTTGTCCAACGGGTTAGCTACACTCGATGTAGCTGATCAACAGGCTAAAGCCTGCACTCTAAACGAATGCGTGTCATCTCCGGCATATACCGCGGCCGTGTGCTCAAGAGTCCTCCTGACGGTAAGACGCGGCCAACGTCCGACCGGCTCCGCGAGACGCTATTCAACATACTCGCGCCGATCATCGGACCGGACACGCGTTTCCTGGATCTTTGCGCCGGAACGGGTGCCATCGGCATCGAGGCATTGTCGCGCGGTGCTGAATTCGTGACGTTTGTCGACCGCTCCAAACGCGCGTGCGCTTTGATCGAGGAGAATCTAGATAAGCTCGGCGTCCCAGAAGCAGCAACCGACGTTCAAAACCTAACAGCCGAGAATTTCACCGGGCGTGATCATAAAGAACACTGGGACCTCGCATATTTTGACCCGCCGTATGACTCTGACTACCTGATGGTGACGCACGAGTTTGGCACGCGAGATCTGCTTCGTGAGGGCGGCACACTGATCGTCGAGCATCACGCCAAAAAACACATGGCCGAGGAGATCGGGCGCCTTCGCCGCTGGCGCGTGCTCAAGCAAGGCCACACGAGTCTCTCATTTTACGAGAATGCCTAAACTTTTTTCGGCAAACGTGCTCGTGTGGCTGATCCTGGCCTTTATCTGGAGCACGACCTGGATCTTTATCAAGATCGGGCTCGGCGACCTGCCGCCGATCGCCTTTTCGTCAGCACGATTTTTGCTGTCGGTCGCGATCCTGTTTGTTCTGATCAAGGTACAAGGCATCGCCTTGCCAAAGACGGCAAAGGAATGGCGACTCGCGGCTCTTACGGGCGTGCTCCAGTTCTCGATCAACTACA
>JBJMGO010000317.1:0-3826 GCA_045807825.1 Pyrinomonadaceae bacterium
GTCTTCCTAAACATGCACCCGCTGAACAGGCCTGAGGTGATGATCAACAACTGCGTCGGCAAATTTGACGCAGAGGGCAATCTCATCGACGAGAAGACTCGCGAATATCTAAGAGAGGCGATCGAGGCTCTCGTTCACTGGACGCGCAGGCTGCGCGATTAGCCTCTCAGATCACTGGTTGGGGATCCGAACAATGCTGCCCCTGGCCTGTGGATCTTTGGGGTCTTTAACGACTGTGATGTAGAGATCTTTTTCGCCGTCTCCAAAGGCAATGTTGGTGGTACCGTCGCCGGCGGCGATCTCAAAGTTGTGGAGCAACTTGCCGTCAGGCGACACCTTCAACACTTTGCCGCCCGACCATTGAGCGACATAGATGTTGCCGTGGCTGTCGACCTTCATACTGTCGGGGCCGAGCCACCACGACTTTACCTTGTCAGGCACGAGCAGGTTTAGCAGAGCAAAATTTGATCGGTGGCTGAGCGTGCCGTCAGGGTTTATCGTGAATTTTAGAAGGCAGTTGCCGACCGTCTCGCTAACGTAAAGCGTCTTTTGGTCAGGCGAGACTCCGATGCCATTCGCGTAGTTGAGGCCCTCCGCAACCGGCACCCACTTGTCGCTGCCGGCGGCTCGGAATAGCACCTTCCCCATCACAGCCTGGGGCGGATCGACAAAAAGCCCTGACAGTGTCGCGTACGCACTGCCGTTAGAGGTGACGACGATGTCGTTTATGCCGCCGTAGAGCGCCTGACCGTTGCTGTCAGCGTTCCAACGGTGCAGCTGCTTTCCCGTGAGATCGACCTCGATGATCGCACCGTGCTCGCTGTCGCACGCGATGAGGAATGTCTTTTGTTTAGTTAGCGCGAGACCATTATGCCCGCACCCGCCGGTGTGGTTTAGCACGGAGATCTTGTGCCCATCCCACTTCGAGAGTGTATCCGCTACCCAATCTACGTAGTAGAGGCTGCCATCAATGTAGAGCGGCCCTTCGGCGCCGTGAGCGTCAGCTATGACGGTGGTTTCCTGAGCCGGCACGAGAGCGGCCGCAAACGCGAACACCGCAGCAAAGATGATGATGCGCAAATGCATGGATCTAACTCCCCACACGAAAGTCTCCGACCACCGGCGCGTGATCCGACGGATGGTCCCATCCACGCGGCTCACGATCGACCCAGCAGTCGGTGCAAAGCTCCGCAAGCGACGGAGTCGCCCACATGTGATCGAGGCGAAGCCCGCGATTTTTTGGAAACGAAGATTCCCTAAACGTGTCCCACCACGTGTACTCGCCGGGCTGGTCGTTCATCTGGCGAAAGACGTCAATGAACCCCCACTTTTTTAACTGCTGCAGAACCTCGCGTTCTTCTTTTGTAAAATGCATTCTAGTCGCCCAATATTTCACGTTCCACAGGTCCATTTCGTGCGGCGTGATATTCGTGTCCCCGCAGAGCAGCACGTCGTCGTCTGGCGAGTAGTACTTGTCAAAATATTTGCGTAGCTTCTTGACCCAATCGATCTTGAAATGAAATTTTTCGCTCCCGATGCGCGTCCCGTGCGGGAAGTACGTACACACAACACGAACGCCCTCGATCGTCGCCGCTATCACGCGCGTCGGCTCGCCCTCCGGCTCTTTCGGAAATCCCTTGACGACGTCATCCATCGGCAGCCGCGAAAGGATCGCGACTCCGTTGTACGACTTTTCTCCGTGAACGGCGATGTGCTCGTAGCCCGCTTTGCGGAGCTTCATCACAGGAAACTTCGCATCCGGAGTCTTGGTCTCCTGCAGGCACAGCACATCCGGCTCAGCACGCGCGGACCACTTGATCACGTGATCAAGCCGCGAGTTGATGCCGTTGATATTCCAGGTGGCGATCTTCACAATCCGAGAAAATCCGACATCGTAAGAGCGACATTAGGAAAGTTGCGGATGATCTGCTTGTCATTAGTGATCAGGGGACAACGAAGCGATTCGGCGGCGGCCACGTATTCGCAATCATAGGCGGTACAATCGGATCTCTCTACTAGAGTCAGCACCCGAGCAACATCGATTAGAATGTCAGCCTTTATCCAGTCCTCTGCGTTCCGAAAAAAACCTAGGATCGCCTCGCGGGCCTCGCCTCTCCTAAGGTAGCCGGCAAGGGTATTTAACACCTCCGATCTCCAAATGATCGGCGAGCGCCAGTCTCCATCCTTCTCCGCTACCTTTTCAGCCACCGAGGTATTAGGTCCATGCAAGACAAGATAGATGATCACATTCGCGTCGACGACGATCATGATTTTGGTGACTGCTGGCGTTTCTTCGGTGCCCGCTGCGGTTCACTAGGACGGGAAGAGGTCAATTCTTCGAGGACACGCTCTGACCTGCGGACGAGTTCTTTTCGGGACTCCGCGAGGATCTCATCCGTAACCGTGAATCCCTGTTTTGCGAGTTTTTCACGGTGGGCGCGGATCCGCTCGAGTAAAGCACGGTTTGAATCCGAAACGTTGCGGTCCAAGCCGCGTTCGACAGAAACGATAGCCTCGCTGTTGATACTCCGTCGGTGTGTTTTCGCCGCCAGCGTGAGGTCAGCATAAAGATCATCCGGGAAGTTCTTGATCGTTAATGTAGCCATATCTGAACCGGATGCAAAACGCATCCATAATGAAAGCGTAACACATCGGGCGTTCAAACGCCGAACTCGGCAACCACCGGAGTGTGGTCGCTAGGTTTCTCTAGCTTTCGCGGCTCGGTGTCGATCCAACTGTCTTTTAGGGTGTCGGCGAGCGGCGGCGAGACCCAAATGTGATCGATCCGGAGGCCGTGATTTTTCTGCCACGAGCCAGCTCGATAATCCCACCATGAGAATTGTTTTACGTGGCCGTTGATCTTTCTGAACGCGTCGGTAAATCCCCACTGTTTGACATAGGTTAGAGCGGCACGCTCTGGCAGCGAAAAGTGAGTGTGCCCCTCGAACGCTGCGGGATTCCATACGTCCGCGGCCTCAGGAGCGACATTAAAGTCGCCGCAGAGCAGGACCTTGTCGTCGGTCGAATACTCGCTGTCAAATAGATTCCGAAGATGCTGGAGCCAGTCGAGCTTAAAGACGAATTTATCGCTGTCGAGAGACTGTCCGTTTGGAAAGTACGTATTCACAATCCGAATGCCGTTTATGGTCGCAGCGATGAGTCGCTTTTGTGATTCCTCATCGTCGTGATCAAAGCCCATTCGCACGTCCTTGATCGGGTGCCTGGACAAGATCGCGACACCGTTGTACGACTTCTCGCCATGATAGACCGCCTTATATCCCGCCTCCTCCAAAACTCCCTCTGGAAACATATCGTCCGTGCACTTTGTCTCCTGCACGCATAGCACGTCGACATCCGCCTCGCGGAGCCACCCGATGAGCTGGGGCAGACGCACATTGATCGAATTCACATTCCAGGTCGCTATCTTCATTAACGAGATTTTATGACTAGACGCTCGCCGCGTCCATGATCGACAACTCCTCCGCGTCCTCTGCGTCACGAACTCTGCGTCCTCTGCGTTGAATACTGTGGATGAATTTTTTCAACGCAGAGGACGCAGCAGAGCACATCTCGCACCCGATAGCCGTTTGCGCGAGGCCCAATTCAACCTGTATCCTTATTGTTTTGATTTCCCGGAGGAAATAATGGCAGAGAAGGGCGTGGACATTGCTCCCGCAGAAGGTAAGTTAGGCGTTTTGCTCGTCGGCCTCGGTGCCGTGAGTACGACTCTTGTTGCAGGCGTTGAGTCGATCAAACGCGGCATTTCGGACCCGATCGGCAGCCTCACGCAGATGGGCACTATCCGTCTCGGCAAGCGCACCGACAA
>JBJMGO010000318.1:0-10069 GCA_045807825.1 Pyrinomonadaceae bacterium
CAACAACATCGCTCATTCTCTGGCGAGAATGGCCGTCAGCAGTCCGCAAGCTCTTGCACCACCGCTCTTCATAAGCAAGAATTGA
This sequence comes from Pyrinomonadaceae bacterium, assembly GCA_045807825.1. GTDB lineage: Bacteria > Acidobacteriota > Blastocatellia > Pyrinomonadales > Pyrinomonadaceae > OLB17. The sequence continues at coordinate 86 of JBJMGO010000318.1, forward strand.
CACCGTGACACCGGACGCCCCACGCATCTGCTCCGTAGAGTCCTCACATATTGCCGAGCTCATCAGCATCGGCGAGCTAACAAACCTCAGCCCATGGTCCGCTCAAAGCTATTTGGATGAAATGAAGAATCCTAATGCGATAATGTTGCGTCTCGTAACCAATGATAACGAGACCGCTGGCTTCGTGGTAGGACGCCTAGTCCCAGGTGGTGAGATCGAGCGACAGATGGACGCGGAGATCTACAATATCGCGGTTTTACCGGATCATCAGCGTAAGAAGTACGGTCAGCAGCTACTTGGCTCTTTTTTAGATCACGCGGATGCCTGCCATGCCAGTTGCGTTTGGCTGGAAGTCCGTGAGTCGAATAAAAAAGCTATTCAGTTCTACAAAAAACATGGCTTTGAGCAAGTGCAGAGCCGGCCGAATTTCTATGAAAACCCACGAGAGGCTGCCCTGCTTATGCGGCTAAAATTGTCCTCCGAAAAGAGTTGATAATTTATTTGATCGGGTCTATGATGAGGCTGGATAAGGGCAAAACTGGGTTTTTGGCACCGTTATCCAAAATTTGAAAAGTGAGGACATATACACGCTATGGACATGTCAACGGCTGATCCAGTGCGAGACGAGTTGCTAAAGAGCAACCAGCAGTTCCGCGAATTGGTACATCAGCATCAGGATTTTGAACAGAGGTTGAGCGAGCTCGCCCATCTCACGTATCCCAACGACGACGAACAGTTTGAAGAGGCCACACTTAAGAAGAAGAAGCTAGCCGTAAAAGACGAGATCTATTCGATCATGCAGCAGCACGCCGTTTCTCACTAGACGACGGTTTCGCTGCTAAAATTATTTTTGGGGAGCGGTTCGGAGCTATGGCTTCGAGCCGCTTCTTCTTTGTTCAGTGCCACATCGCCCTGTCGAATATCCGCTCACGCCACTTGAGGTCGGCAGTATTATCAAGTCACCTGTGTCCACGACCGAGAGGATGTTGACATTGTCATCGGTTCCAAGTCTCAGTTGCCCCGCAACTCGACCGCTTTCAAGATCCACCACCGTCGCGCCATGCTGATCCAGTGTTGAGGCGACGAGATAGCGCCCGATGAGGACGTAGCTGCTGATTCGACCCGCGAGACGCTTCTTCCAAACTAAGCCTCCGTTGCTCCCGCGAACTCGATAGATGAAATTGTCCCGCGACATCACAAGCACGTCATCGACCAGAGGAACGATACCAGTGATCCCCGCACCAGTCTTGAACCGCCACTCCTCGGCAGTGCCTAGCCAAGCCGTTACATTGCCGTGCGCGTCACCCACGAGAAGCTCGCTGGCAAGCTCCGCCAGGGAAGTGACGTCGTCGGACACCTTTCTCGCCGGCTCCGTCTTTCCAGTCTTAGCTGCGATCGTCATAAGCTCCCCTCCCCGCGTAACCAGCAGGAGTTGCTCGTCACCGAAGTAGACGTTCATAGCGGGCGCCGAAAGATCGACCTGCCATTTTGGTTGGGGTGAATTCCCGTCATACAGCCTTACAACTGTCCCGGAGACGAAGAGTATCGAGTCTCTATCCGGGATCAACTCAGCGACCTCGGCGGAGTCTATCGAGCTCGTCCACGCGGGCACGCCCGTTACTCTGGATAATCTAGCCAGTGCCCTCTGACGTGTCTTCCCCGAAGTGGTTATGACCAGTAGGGAATCACCACCCGCGGCCATGGCCGCGACTGCCTCGCCCCCAAGGTCCGTCTGCCAGATCTTTTCTCCGGTCGTAGACAGCGCTGTCACCCGGCCTCCGTCGCCACCTATATAAATATCATTGCCATGGGAGGCAACGGCGCTAACGTTCTCGGCCGGGAATACCCAGCATTGGCTGACACTTACTTCACTGTCCTTCTCGTCCTGAGCGCGGGCGGTCATCGACGCCACCGCTGCATGCGCGAGGATCAGGATCACCACTGTAACGAAGCGAAAACGAGGCATTGCGTCTATTGCAGGGATGTGGGTCAAGTCGATTTTAGCACACGCCCTGGCCGTGCTATATTGATGCCCTAGCTCGCGCTAAAGTTCGAAATATTGAGGTCGAGACGGTCTCGGTACTTTGCGTCCAGCTACTTAAACTTAATCTACACACAACGAGGAACATCACATGTCATTCAACAAAGTAATCGTCGTCGGCAATCTTGGCCGCGATCCGGAATTGCGATACACACCGCAGGGCGTCGCCGTCTGCTCATTCTCAATGGCGACGAACGAGAAGCGCCGCGACAAGTCGGGTGAGATGCAGGACATCACGACGTGGTTCAAGATCACCCTCTGGCGCGAAAAGGCCGAGACGGCCGCGAAGTACCTGACCAAAGGTTCGCCGGTATACATTGAGGGTCGCCTCCGTATCGAGGAATGGACCGACCGCGACAATAACAACCGCTACACGCTCGACGTGCAGGCGACCGATATGCAATTCATCGGCTCGCGTACAGATTCCATCGGCGGCGGCGACTATTCAGGTGGTGCTCCGCATGACGACGATCAGGCACCGTCCTTCTCCGGCGGAGCCCCCTCAAGTGGAAGCTCGGCTTCCAGCGGCTCAGGCTCGTCTGGTTCATCAGCGGGCAAACCCGCCGCCACCCCAACCCCCAACGCAGACGACGACATACCTTTCTAACGATGTCCTGAGCTTCGAGGATAAGGCCGCTCAGTGAGCGGCCTTTGCTGCGCTGGGGCACTCAGGCTGCGAGCGGGAGCATTCCGGCTGCGAGCGGGAGCATTCCGGCTACGAGCGGGAGCATCCGGCTACGAGCGGGGGCGTTCCGGCTACGAGCCGGAATGTATCGCCGGGGTATTTACTGCACTTACCACAGAAAAGGCCCCCTCACCCGCGACGGCTTTTTTCTGGCATTCTATTCACCGCATGAGTCAAAGCGCGTCGGATCACGTTCACCCAAATATAGAACATTAGGATCGGCGATCTTATGTATCGAGATCAGCGGCCGAAAGAGGCTACGTGTGGAACCTTGCGGAAAATCCACCACTTAAGAGTGCACCCTTCGGAGGTGTGTGCGTTAACGATACCCAGGAAAACTAGAACGTAGACATAGAACCCGAACGCAGAAAGAGCTGCAATGTTCAGGATTCGCTCGTTGACATTGGTCACAGTCATGGCCTACACCCACTCGCCCATCTTCCGGAACTTGGCGTAGCGATTGTCGAGGAGGGTTTTGGTGTCGAGGGCGGAGAGGGTGGAGACGGCGTTGTTGAGACTAGTTTTTAGGGAGGCGGCGATGCGGTCGTAATTCTTTTGAGACTTTTTATCGTCCTCCGAGGGCATCGTCCATGGAGCGGGCTCGGGAATGATCTCGTCGATGATGTCGAACTTTTTGAGCTCTACCGCAGTGAGCTTGAGTCCCTCAGCGGCATCGGGTGCGCGGGCCGCGTCCTTCCAGAGAATGGCGGCACAGCCCTCGGGAGTGATCACCGAATAAACGGCGTTCTCCATCATCAGCACGCGGTCGCCGATGCCTATCGCAAGAGCGCCGCCGGAGCCGCCTTCACCAAGCACGACGACCACGATCGGAACTTTGAACCCTGCCATTTCGCGCAGATTGAATGCGATCGCTTCGGCCTGGCCGCGTTCCTCGGCGTCGATACCGGGATACGCTCCCGGCGTGTCTATGATCGTGATGATCGGACGGCCAAACTTCTCCGACATCTCCATCACCCGCAGCGCCTTGCGGTACCCCTCGGGCTTCGACATCGCGAAGTTGCGGTGACGGCGTTCGTTGATGTCGCGGCCCTTCTGCTGGCCGATCACGCACACCTCCTGCCCGTCCAGCCTCGCAAAACCCGTGATCATAGCCGGATCGTCGGCGTAGCGACGGTCGCCGTGGATCTCGACAAAATCCGTGAAGACGGTGTTCACGATATCGAGAGCGTACGGCCTCTCCGGATGCCGCGCCATCTGGACGCGTTCAAATGCGGGTGTGGACATGTGTCAATGATAACAAAGAGCATGTCAGTAGCCCCCACGTGAGTAAGGGCCACATTATATAGTGATACGTTCGACGCGGGATTCGCGTAGTCTCATGCCAACGTGGCCCTTACTCACGTGCGGGCTACTGACACCACGTGACAGTGCAGCCGCGTTCCTCGAGATCTTTCTGAAGTTGGCGTGAGGGAGCTATGTTGAGGTCGGCCGCGGCGAGCTGGACCTTTGTCGGGCCAGCCGAGACCGAGAGCGCAACGCCGCAATGGCCCCGATCACGCTCGAGGAGGCGATAGAGGGCCTCGAGGAACTGCGGTTCGAGCTTCGACTCGGGTACGGTCACGTCGATCGTGCGTGCCTGCATCGCCTCGGCCTCGTATAACGACCGCAGCTCCTGCACTTTGAGCGTCGGCTCCTGGCCGTCGGGAGCCTCAATGACCCCATCCGCGATAAACAGCCCGTCGTCAGCGAGCAACGACGACAATTTGTTAAAGGTGTCACCGAGAACAACGCCTTTCATGCCTCCCGAGCGGTCCTCAAAGCGGAACTGCGCAAAGCGATTGCCGCGTTTGCTTGTTCGGACCTGTAGGCCGGAGATCATTCCCGCCAGCTTTACGTTTTGACCGGATTGTACGTCGCCCAGTTCCCCGATGGCTTTTAACCGCATGCCCGCAAGAATGCTTGTGTAATTGTCGAGAGGATGCGCAGAGAGATAAAAACCAACCGCCAGTTTTTCGCGGCGGGCGACCTCATCCTGCGCCCACGCGGGGACATCCGGCAAAACTTCGGCAGGTGTGGTTTCGCCGGCCGCGACGGCGAAGAGTCCACTCTGGCCCATCATCCGATCCTCGGCCGCGCGCTGGCCGTGTGAGAGTGCCTGATCGATCGCGGCGAAATTCTTCGCGCGCCATGCACCGGCGGTCGTGCCTTCAGTCATCAGCGAATCAAACGCTCCGGCCGAGATCAGGCTCTCAAGAGCCCTGCGATTCACGGCAGCCGTGCCCACGCGAGCACAGAAGTCGAACAGGGAAGTGAATCTCCCTGACTCGCGCGCATCGACGATCGAACGAACACTCGATTCTCCCAATCCCTTGATCGCCGTCAGCCCGTAGCGTACCGTGTCGTCCACGGGCGTAAAGCCCTCGCCACTTTCATTCACATCGGGCGGCAGGAGTTCCAGGCCCATCGTCTTGAGCTCGGTCGCGTATTTGTAGACTTTGGCGCTGTCATCGGCTTCGTGCGAGAGAACGGCGGCATAGAAGTATGCCGGATAGTGCGCCTTAAGATACGCCGTCTGAAACGCGAGCACCGCGTACGCCATGGAGTGACTGCGGTTAAATCCGTAGTCGGCGAACTTCGCCATCAGGTCAAAGATCTCTTTCGCTGTTTTTTTATTGATCTTGTTGGCGACTGCCCCATCGACGAAGGTCGCCTCGTGCTTCGCCATCTCCTCGATCTTCTTCTTACCCATTGCCCGACGCATGAGGTCGGCCTGGCCGAGACTGTAACCCGCGAGCTTTTGGGCAAGCTGCATGATCTGTTCCTGATAGACGAGCACGCCGAAGGTGTTGCCGAGAATGTCCTCCATCTCAGGCAAAATGTACTCGACCGGCTTTATTCCGCGATGGCGATCGATAAAATCGTCGATCATCCCTCCGTCTAGAGGGCCCGGGCGATAGAGCGCATTTAAGGCGGAGAGGTCTTCGAGTTCCTTAGGCTTGAGGCGACGGCACATGTCCGCCATGCCGGAGGATTCAAACTGGAATATCGCCTCGGTGCGGCCCTCATGAAAGAGCTGCATCGTTTTTTCATCACTGGTCGAGACCTTTGTCCAGTCGATCTCTACGCCGAGACGCTCTTTCATCGACGTAAGCGTGTCGGCGATTATGGTGAGAGTTGTCAGCCCGAGGAAATCCATCTTGAGCATCCCAACCTTTTCGAGATCGCCCATCGGATACTGGCTCGTTAATTCTTCCTTGGTGGAGAGAGCAACCGGCACTAGCTCGTGAAGCGGTCTTGGTGAAATAACGACTCCCGCCGCGTGAACCGAAGTATGCCGCGCGCAGCCCTCCAGCCTTCTTGCCAGCTCAACAAGCTCTTTGACCGCCGCGTCCTTTTTGACCATTTCCGCAAGCTCCGGCACTGTCTCAAGAGCTTGCGAGATGCTGACGTTGCGACCGCGGATCGGCGGTGGAATCAGCTTGGCGACTTTTTCAACCGCACCAAATTCCATCCCGAGAGCACGTCCGACATCCTTGATCGCGGCCCTAGAGGCCATCGTCCCAAAGGTCACGATCTGGCAAACCGATTCACGACCATAGAATTCCGTCACGTGATCGATCACCTGCCCCCGTCCGCGGATGCAAAAGTCGATGTCGATATCCGGCATCGAGATTCGCTCCGGATTCAGGAACCGCTCGAACAGAAGGTCGTATTGCAGCGGATCCACATCCGTGATCTTCATGCAGTACGCCGCGAGCGAACCAGCCGCCGAGCCGCGTCCGGGACCGACCGGAATGCCTTGATCCTTTGCGTACTTGATGAAATCCCAAACGATCAAAAAATAGCCCGGAAAGCCCATCTTCTTGATCGTCTCGATCTCGCGATTTAGGCGTGTTTTGTAGTCGTCGAGTGAATACTTGAGCGCACCAACCTCGATGCGCGGCTGCCATTCCTCGCGCGATCGATCGTCAAATCCTTCCCACAACACCTGATCAAAATAGGCTTCCGTCGATAACCCTTGAACAGGGATCGGATAGGTCGGCAGCTGCAGCACGTCGTCGCCCTGTGGAATCTCGAGCTCACACTGCTCCGTGATACGGCACGTATTTGTCAGAGAATCCGGCAGTTCGTTTCCAAAGATCTCCCACATCTCCTCTGCCGAACGCAGATGGCGCCGCGGATCGCTAAAGTCCGCGTTCGACGACAGGGTTCGTCCCTCGCCGATGCAGATCAAAAGCTGCTGAGCCCGCGCATCATCCTGTTGTAGGTAATGAACGTCGTTCGTCGCAACGAGAGGGAATTCGGCTTTCTTTGATAGCGCGACCGTGTCCTTGACCAACTGCTCGCCGCCGGTAGCGTCTTGGATCTCGAGATACAGGCGATCTTTTCCGAAGATATCGCCCAGGACCGAAAGCTTCTCTGAAGCCCGCTTTTCGTCGCCATTCGCTAGAAAATGACCGATGGGCCCAGCGGCTCCGCCTGAGAGAGCGATCAGGCCCTCATTGTATTGACTGAGCAGTTCTTCATCGATTCTAGGCTTGTAAAGCAGACCTTCGGTAAAAGCTCTCGAAGATAGCTGCGTGAGGTTTTGATAGCCTTTCAGGTTCGTTGCGATGAGAACGAGGTTGTAGTAACCCCTCTCGCCCGCCTCGACGACAGTCGACTTGTCGCGGCGGTCGCCAAACTTCAGAAAGGCTTCGTAGCCGATGATCGGTCGAATGCCCGCACCGGCCATGGTGTTAAAAAAAGAGACGGCTCCATACATGTTGCCGTAGTCCGTGATCGCACACGCCTGCTGCTCCAAGTCGCCAAGGCGCTTGGCCAGAGGCTTCAATTGGACTGTACTTTGTAAGAGGCTATAATCGGTGTGTACGTGAAGGTGAACGAAGTCTCTCGCCCCAAAAACAACCGGCCCAAGCTTGCTCGCCATAGTAGATGAAGAAAGTATATCTCGAAACATTCGGCTGCCAAATGAACGTTTCCGACTCTGAGCGGGTGGCGACGAATTTGGCACGCGATGGCTACGAGATGACACCCGATGAGGCCTCGGCTGACGTCGTAATTTTTAACACATGCTCCGTCCGCGAGCGTGCCGAGCACAAACTTTACACCCGCGTCGGCCATATTCGGCACGCGGCACGCAAAAAGCCCATTGTTGGCGTAATGGGCTGTGTTGCACAGTTAGAAGGCGAAACGATCTTTAAAAAGATCGAAGGCGTGGATTTCGTCCTCGGCACCCGTGCCGTCGGCCGCATCTCAAATGCAGTTGACGCCACACTTGGCGGCAAAACGAGCTATCTTGACATCGGCGAACGAGACGACGACTACGACTGGACCGTTGCCGACACTCATCGACATTCTCCCTCCGTCGGATTTGTGCCGATCATCGAGGGCTGCAACAAATTTTGCACCTACTGCATCGTGCCTTTTTCGCGCGGCAGGGAACGCAGCCTTCCGGCGACTGAGATCATTCGACAGGTGATCCGGTTACGCGAGAGCGGCGTCAGGGAAGTCCATCTGATCGGCCAAAATGTCAATAGCTATCGTCCCGAGAGCGAGGCCGGACTCGAATTCTTTGCAGGGAAGTCGGCGTTCTCTCTACTGCTGCGTGCAGTAGCCGCGACGGGAATCGAGCGGATAAAGTTTACGACCTCCTTTCCCCGCGATTTCCGCGACGACATCGTGGACGCAATTGAGGAGAACGAGAACCTCTGCAATTGGGTGCACCTGCCCGTGCAATCAGGCTCCAATGCCGTTCTTAAACGGATGAAGCGCGGCCATACCATCGACAGCTATAAACGCAAGATCGATCGAATTCACTCGTCCAGTCGGGACATTTCGCTGACAACGGACGTGATCATAGGATTCCCCGGTGAGACTGAGGCTGATTTTCTGGACACCGTCGAGCTCTTTGAGTATTGCCGGTACGACGCAGCGTACATCTTTAAATACTCGCCGAGGCCCGGAACCCCGGCTTTCGAGATGCGGGACGATGTCACCCCGGCTGAGAAGACGCTGCGATTCCTTGAGCTCGAGAAGGTTCAAAAACGGATACAGGCCAAGCGGTCAAGTTCCCTCGTGGGTAAGGTGCTTAAGGTCTTGGTTGAAGGTGTGTCCGCCCGCAGTGGTGAGGCTCTTACCGGACATTCCACGTGTCATCGCGTCGTGAACTTCGCGGGCTCACGCGATCTCCTCGGTAATATTGTAGACGTACGAATAATGGAAGCGAGATCAAACTCTCTTATAGGCGAGGTCGTACACTAATCCAGATGGAGAACGGCAGTCTTGTTGAAGTAAAGATCGGGGCCCTCATCATGGACCCGAATACGAACACGCCCATCGTAGTGCTCAAAGGCGTCAATTCGGAGACAGTCCTGCCGATCTGGGTCGGCGCATTCGAAGCGAATGCCATAGCCCTTGAGATCGAGAAGGTGGTCCCGCAGCGGCCGATGACGCACGACCTCCTGCGAAACGTCATCATGGAGTGCCGGCTTCACGCCACCAGCGTGATCATCACCGACCTGCTTGAGAATACGTTTTACGCCCGCATAGAGCTTAAGGACGTGAATGAGGATCCTGTCCTCCTTGACGCTCGGCCGTCGGATGCGATCGCCTTGGCTCTTCGTCTCGATTGTCCGATCTATGTTGAGCAGCAGGTACTCGACAGATCGGCAGCATCCAACCAGTCGGAGCCGGAAGCCGGGGAAGACGCGCCACCAGACGACTGGCCCGAACTTATTGGCTGACTCGGTACGCTCCAAAACAATTTGGCTCAGTGGAGGCTCTAACCTTGACGCATGACGATGCTTCAGGCCTTCAGGACAAAGCTCACGAAACCCATTGAGCCGATCGATCGTGCCAAGCGGCGGTTCTTGCGGTTCTTCCCAAAGGGCTTCAGAGATCCCAAGTATTTTGCCTGGGAGCGTGGATACAAGTGGGACGCTCACCTCGGCTTTAAAGAAGTTCTCAATAAGAGGGGCTTTGAAAGTCTGTTAGAGGCGGGCGAATACAAGGAGATCGCTGCTACCTGTATTCGGCTCGAATCGCGCACAAATCTTCTATTTTCCTTCGAAAAGATGGCGATCCGAGATGCGGTCAAGACAAACGCTGGAGCAAAACAGTTTTCCGAGGGGCTTTACCAGCTTTTGCACGGGTACGGAGCGATGGAAGGCCGCTTCGACCTCTGGTGCGACGCCGTAGAGGCCTTGCCGCGAAAGCAGACGCGGGTTCTCACGCATCCCGTCGTCACCGTTTTTCCATTCATAGCCGATCCGCGAAGGCACATCTTCCTCAAGCC
>JBJMGO010000319.1:0-3239 GCA_045807825.1 Pyrinomonadaceae bacterium
ACGCCGCACGATGAACCTTAAATGAACAAAAAGCCTGTGCATTAACAGCACCGGCCTTTGTATTCCAGAGACTCAAGCTCAGATCGCCTTCTCCCCATTCTTAGACGCACCATTCTTGCTACCCTGCATTTGATCGCGAAAAAGGTTGAGCAGCAGCAGCGTGCCTATGCCGCCTCCGCCGTCGGCCCCGGCACCGCCGCCCGATGCCATAATGTCGGGCGTGATCCGAACGCCTTTTTCACCAATGACCTTTAGCGTCTCGACTATCGCGACACCCTGCTGGCCAAGAGCATTGACCTGCTCGCGATATGCGACGCCTTGTGCCTCACCGATGAGCCGCATCTTTTCCGCCTCGGCCTTGCCGGTTTCACTAATGTAGTAAGCTTCGCCCTCGGCCTCCTTCTTGCGCTGCTCAGAGCGTTTACCTGCAATATCAACGCCCACGGTCGCCTCCATCAGGCTGCGCTGATTGTCGGCCTGCGAGCTGGTCTTCTCAAGCTCGATGCGTTTGACCTCGGCCTCACGCTGGGCGTCGAACATATTCTGCTTTTGCTCGGCGAGGATCTTTTCGGTCTGAGTTTTCATCAACTCCTCGGGCAAGCGGATGTGGCAGATCAGCACGTTGACCACGTCAACGTGATATTTGAGCAGGTGCATCCGGACGCGGGCCTCGGCACGCTCCTGCTCCTCGTGACGATTTTGCAGGTAGGCCATCGCCGATGACTCGGAAGCCTGATTTCTGAAGATCGAGTCGATCAGCGGATGCATCACGTTTTGCACGAGACGGCTGACGTCACCGATCTTTGCGACCATGAATGGGGCATCCTCGGGCTTTACGCGAAAGACTACCCGGACCTCGAGCTGCATCGTAAAGCCGTCCTTTGAGATCACCTCAAACGGGTCAAACGTATTGGCCAACTCGCCGGTGGTCCACTCGACGGTCTGGTTGGTCGTAGGAATAACGATCGGCGAGACAGCGAGCGTGTTTACGTAATACCGGCCAGGTCCGACAACCATTTCCTGGATGCCGCGGTAGCCCTCGGGCACGACGTAGGCCTCATGAGCGCCGCTGTCGAGCCGCTTGTCAGCGGGATCTCCAGCCAAAAGCTCCGCACGAATGTCCTCGATCGAGGCTTTGTCGCCGTCGACACGGTCGAGTTTTTGAGCGGCGATCTGCATCTGTTGAGCTTCCTCCAGCTCGAGGCGCTCGCGGATCTTGTCGGCCATTGCTCGGCGGATGTCCTCGCCAGGGTCCTTGCCGGTGTTCGAGACGATAACGGCAACCTCGCCCGGCTTAACTTCCTTAGCGTTCTCGAGGATCACCTTGAATAGGACCGGGTTGATGTAATACGTACCCGGCAGCAGGATGTCCTTTTGGGGGCCGCGTTGACCGCCAGAGGTGATAAAGGTGTTGCTGTCCTGAAAGTTGTCGTGGCCCTCTTTTGGAGTGGCGACATAATCCCGCGGGTCGAGCGGTGCACCGTCGAGAGCCTCTACCAGACCGATCTGGTTCTCGGCGATCATCGTCGCGTCAAATAGCCTGACGTTAAATAGTCCCGCCTGAGCACTGTTGTCATCGGGCGAGATAGAGCCCGTGTGGATGCGGTAGGTACCGGGCGTGAGTATCTCGACCTGCGGTCCCTTTTGTCCGCCGTTGTAGATAAATGCCTCGGCGTCCTGAAAGTTTTTGTGGTCCGCGATCGCCTTGCCGTGCAAGCGTCCCTGATCGAGCGGAGCTCCGTCGGCCGCGGTTATTACGCCGACCTTACCCGGAGGAATGACGGTCGTCGGTGCTATCGAAACCCTAAAAAGCCAGGGGTGAATGGCCCATTTCCCTGGCGGCAGCGTGCGAAGCTGAATACCCTTCACACCGCCCTGCTTGATGAAGGCTATCGGGTCCTGAAAGTTGTTGTGTGCGTTCTGCGCACGATCGGGAGCGAACACACTGCCCATTGGCATCGGCTCGCCGTCGATCGCCTCGATGATGCCAAGCTCATCCGCGCCGATCTCGACAAGCGGCACTTTTTGCACGACGCGCTCAACGGGGTACATGACGAAGTGTAGACCGGGCTTTAGGATGTCCGCCTGCAAACCGACCTCGCCGTCAGTCGCTACAACACGGCCCTGCGGCATCCGCCGCCCAAAATAGCGCCTTTCCATGATGCCCACCTCGCGTGCCCCTATGTTTACGAGAAATCGCGTGATGATGTACCAGACGAGGACCAGCGCCACCACAACGGCGACGCCCAGAATGATGAGGTTCGTTTGCATTAGTTGGTCTTTGATGCGGCAGTGCCGCTTGATCCGGAACGCAGTCTGGCGATCTCCTCCTTTAACCAAAAGAGCGTCCCTGCACTTCTTTCCGCAACCGGAAGAAGCAGTCGATGGCTTTCTACCAGATCAGCTAATTGTATAGCCGTGATCATCGCAAAGCCATCCTTTTTAAACTTCTGAATGATCTCTTCTGACGCACGCGCGAAAGACTGAGCATCACCTACTTCAGCCGCTACGGCTAACAAGTCTGCCGCAGCCGACGAGGTTCCCAAACTTCGCCACTCAGCGAGAGCGGCGTCGATCTTTGATCTCTCGTCCGCACGAGCAGCGATCTCGCGACGTGCTATAGTGCGGGCCTCTTCGAGCCTTTGGTCCGCGAGCATCTCCTCTCTTGAGGGCTCGAAGAGCGGGCGTAAATTGGTTGTTTCAGCGATCCTGCGAGTCGATGTGCCGATCTCTCGGCCACTCCGCCTCGCTGCCGCCCAAAAAATAAAAGCAGCCGACAAAACTGCCAAGACTGCGATAAGGAGAAGCATCTTCGTAACAGGCGTGGGCCAGCTCAGGTCGACCCGCTCCCACAATGCCGTGTCACCTCATTAGAAATATACGTTGCACTGTATGCCAGGTTCAAAAATTCGTCAAGATTTCTCGCAACTTCCATCTGTCTCCTTTACCGGCCGCCGCAACTTGCCCCATATCTGCGATGAGGGATGCAAAAAAAGGCGGCCCTTAAGGACCGCCTGTTAGTGTATTTCGTGCAGATCCTAGACAAACGCAAAATCGAACTGCCCTTGGTGCACCGATTTGTCAGACGAGATGTCGACATTTCCCAGATACGCCTCGATCTCGAACATCACGTCACGCTCCTCATTCCTGAGAGCTTTTGAGACCTCGGGATGAACGCGAAGTGTTGTATGCCGCACGTCGTCGAGCTGCTTGGAGAGACGACGCGCTTCGGCGAGGAT
>JBJMGO010000320.1:0-3659 GCA_045807825.1 Pyrinomonadaceae bacterium
GCACGCATGTTTTCGTCGTGCCATCACGCGGCGGCGACGCACGGGACTTCACGCCCGGCGACTTTGACGCTCCGCCATACGCAATTCAGACGAACGGGCAAATTCCCTTTGCGTTTTCGCCGGACAGCAAGTGGCTTGTCTTCACACGTAACCCGGACAAGATAGAGGCCATCTCGACGAACAGTGATCTCTATCTCATGCCGCTCAACGGCAGCGGCGAGCCCAAGGACATCACGGCATCTAGCCGCAGCTATGACGCAAATCCGGTATTCACGCCAGACGGTCGTTATCTGCTCTATCTATCCGAGCCGACTGCGGGATTTGAGGCGGATCGCTGGCGGATCATGCGTTATGACCTCGCGAGCGGCCAGACTATTGAGCTGACAAAGGGATTTGACGAGCAAGTCGGTGAGATGACCGTATCGCCAGACAGCTCGACGATCTACTTCGTCGCAGGTGAACGCGGACGGGAGCCGATCTGGAGCATGCCCGTTTCCGGTGGCATGGCAAAGAAGGTGCTTCCCGATGTCACTGCCAATAGCCTGCAGATCTCGCGCGACGGCCGCACGCTGGTTTTTGCCGCGAATACCGTCACTCATCCTAATGAGCTGATGTCCGTCCAAACAGACGGCGGGCTGCTGAAGCCATTGACGACCTTCAACGACCAGTACCTCAGCCGCTTTAGCCTTAAAAATGCCGAGGACGCCAATTGGAAAGGTGCGGGCAATGCCAACGTTCACGGCTTTATCGTGAGACCGCCAAACTTTGACCCCGCACGGAAATATCCGTTGATGGTGCTCATCCACGGGGGTCCGCAAGGTTCATGGAACAACGGCTGGAGCAACCGCTGGGTCCCCGAGCTATGGGCGGCGCAGGGCTATGTAGTCTTTATGCCCAATCCGCGGGGCTCCACCGGCTATGGTCAGGAATTTGTGAACGGCGTGTCGAAAGATTGGGGCGGTAGGACATTTGTAGACATCGGTAATGGCATCGCCATGATGGCCGGACAGCCTTACGTCGACAAAACCCGCATCGGCGCTGCCGGAGCAAGCTATGGCGGCTACATGGTCGACTGGCTGCTGGGGCACAATAATGACCCGAGGTACCACATAACTGCATTTCACTCGCACGCCGGTGTGTACAACCTAGAGAGCATGGCCACCGCCACCGAGGAACTGTGGTTTGTAAACTGGGAATTCAACGGCATGCCGTGGGAGCAGAAACCCGGCGGAGTCAATCTCTACGAAAAATGGTCGCCGAATAAGTTCGCAAAGAACTTCAACACGCCAACGCTCGTGACGTGCGGCGAGCTGGATTTCCGCGTCCCATACGACCAGAGCCTGCAGCTTTACACGACGCTGCAGTTAAAAGGCGTGCCGTCGAAGCTCGTCGTCTTCCCCGATGAGGGCCACTGGATCCTTAAACCACAAAACAGCGAATTTTGGTATAACACCGATCTCGATTGGTTCAAAAAGTATCTGAACCCGTAAAATACCAACATGCGCAATCGCTTTGCTTTTGTTTTCACGGCCGCGACCATTGTGTTCGCGGCCTTTTCCGGCACAGCCCAAAAGCCGCGGCCGGACTTTAACCGCTACTCGGATTTTGATGTCCAGCACTACACGATCCGGGCCCGCTTTGACCGTGCTAAGAAGGAGGTCTTTGGCGATACGACGGTCTCCTTTAAGCCGACAAAGGCGGATTTTAGATCGATCGAGCTTGATGCTATAGGCCTTAACTTTACGTCGGTAAAGCTCGACCCTTCAGGTCAGAATCTCCAGTACCGGACGACATCGACCAAGGTGATCGTTACGCTCGACAAGCCTTATCAGCCAGCCGACACGGTCGCGATCCGGTTCGTCTATACAACGACCGATCCGAAGAAGGGCGTCTATTTCCGTGCGGCTGAGAACTCAGCAAATGGGGAGATCGGCCACTCCGCTCAGATCTGGTCGCAGGGCGAGGCAGAGGAGGCGAGGTACTGGTTTCCGGGGTTCGACTTTCCTTCCGACAAGGCGACTACCGAGGAGTACATCACCGCTCAGGGCGACGAGGCAGTCGTAGGCAACGGGGAGTTTCTTGGCAAGGATGCGAACAACGACGGCACCGTCACCTGGCACTACAAGATGCCGGTGCCGCATTCGACATATCTTGTGTCGTTTGTGATCGGCAAGTACACGCGCATTGAGGACAAATACAAGGACACGCCGCTCGGCTACTATGTCTATCCAGGCACTGAAGGGGTCGGCAAAAAGGTCTTTGGCGACACGCCGGATATGATCCGCGTTTACGAGCAGCTAACGGGCGTGAATTTCCCGTACAATAAGTACGACCAGACGATCGTCGCTCAATTCCAATTTGGTGGAATGGAGAACATCACTGCCACCACGATGAACGACTCCGAGATCCTCTCTGGCTTCACCGGCATCACCGTCGATCTCGTTTCGCATGAGCTCGCTCACTCGTGGTTCGGCGACATGGTGACGTGCCGCAACTGGGCGGAGCTCTGGCTGAATGAGGGCTTTGCAACCTACATGGAGGCTGCGTATCGGGAACAGCGGTTCGGCCGCGAATCCTACATGGCCAAGATCAGTGAGGACGCCGGCAGCTTTCTCGGAGGTGACGTCGAGAACAAGGTCCAACACAAGCCGCGACATCCGCTCTTTGACCTTAACGCGCGGAATGTCGATGCCCTCTTCGACGATCCCAATACCACGTATAACAAGGCCGGTGCCGTGCTTCACCAGCTTCGCGAGCAGGTCGGCACCGAGGCCTTTTGGAAGGGACTGAATATCTATCTCAACGCACACCGCTTCGCGAATGTAGAAACTTCCGATCTCAGAAAGGCGATGGAGCAGTCCTCGGGTCAGGACCTCGGGTGGTGGTTCAATGAATGGGTCTATTCCGGCGGTTCTCCGTCGCTGAACGTCACTCAGCTCTGGCATCCGCGAACAAAAACGCTAACGGTCACCGTCACGCAGATCCAACCGCCTGATGCGATCACGCCAGCTGTCTTTCGCCTCCCGATGGATGTGAGAATTACGACGGCCGGCGGGGATCAGACGGAGAAGATGGACCTCACAAGGCGCGTGCAGGTCTTCACCTACAAAGCCGCGGATCGCCCATCAAAGCTTGAGATCGATCCTGAGGACAAGATCCCGGTAAAAACGGTTAAGGTCCACCCGATCGCGATGGCACGAGCCGCCGGTGAGTAGAAGGTAAGGCGACGCGTTTACGCGTTTCCTGTATAGAATCTGTTACTCTTGCAAAAGAAAAAGCCCCAACCTTTCGGAAGGGGCTTTTCTTTTTGAGAAGACCGGATGTCTGCTTCAAATGTTGAATAGCAGAGCCGAAGAACATCAGACTTTTCCGCGGCCGCATCTCGCGACCTGATCTTCTGTCTTCTTTTCCACACCTACGAGGTTAGCTGACGGGCTAGGAACGAAAGAGTATCCCTTCATCACTTGATGATTCGCCCCCGTTTCGACTTATCGAAACATTGGGTCCCCCGCTCCCGATACGATACCGGAATTCGGTGATCGACTTTTCAACACTGAAATAATAGCAGTAATTCGCCATTATTTCAATTTCTAAGATGCATAGGCTACATAAAGCGTTTCCTTCGTTGAAACGTCCTTTTTCTTAACTTGAGACATAAC
>JBJMGO010000321.1:0-1700 GCA_045807825.1 Pyrinomonadaceae bacterium
AGTGTGAGACGCCGCCGATGGTTGTTGTGATGACGCCGATGAGTGTGAGACCTCGCCGCGAGCTGTTGATATGACGCCGATGGTTGTTGAGACGACGCCGATTAAGATAAGACGTCGCATAGGCGTGCAGAAGCAGGGATTAGAGAACGGAACCTGCCGCTGGACGGGCTGAATTGGTTTACTGCTGCGGTTTTAGGAGGCGCTGTTTGGCTGTGAGGGCGTCTTTGAAGCCGCCGGATGGGACGTCGCCGATCGCGATGGCTTTGTCGTAAAGTTTGACGGCATATTCGTTCTCGTTAGCGAATTCGTAGATGCGGGCGAGGGCGACGTAGGTCAGCGACAGGAGTGCACGGTCGGTGTCCTGCGTGGCGTAGCGAAGGACGTTGCTATACGCCTCCTGCGCCTCGCGAAGCTTGGCGATCTGCTGGTCCTGATCGGTCAGCCCAGTCGCAGTCAACCCCGCGACACGGCCGATGTTGTAGTAGATGCGGGGCTCGGTGGGATACGTCTCTAGCATCGCTTTGAGGTCCGCGTCTGCCTTTGCGTAATTTTTGGCGTCGATGGTCTTTTGAATTTCGATCAGCCGAGTCACGACCGGATTCGATGACATTGCGGTCGCAGTCTGAGGGTTTTTCTTTCGCTCCTCGCGTGCCGCGATAGCCCGCCTGCGAGGTTCCGCGGTCGCGGCAAGCCTTCCCGCTTCCTTCGACCCGTCAAAGCCGGCGATCATCTCCTTGAGGCTACCGGCGATGTCAAAACCGGAGTCCTCGACGCCCTTCAGCTCGTCGGTAAAGTAAAAGTCAAAGACCGCTCCGCGCTCATAATCCTCATACAGCTCAAGCGTCGACTCATCCGCGAGTGACTGCTTGTACCGCTCAAGCTCCGCCGATACCGCACGCTTTTGATCGTCGGTCTTGGCACCCGCTATCCGCTGCCGGGCCTGACTTGTAGCGACACGCTCCGCAAGGAACTGCCGCTCCCGAATATCTACGGCCGAAACCAGCGACCGCGATATCGCGAGGAACGGGTCCGGCGACACCACCGCATTTGTCTTTCGCACTTCCTCAAGCGCGGTCTTGCCCCAGGTCCGCATCGAGTCGGCTTCTCTGGAATGCTCGAGCACGAATGCGTCCATCACGAATCGCAAAAACGCACGCCGCGCTTCCGAGACGCTCAGGTCGATCTCCGGCGGCACGATCACGTAATAATCGTCACGGACATTCAGGAAGTTGATAGTTCCCTCCGGCGCGAGCAACTCGGGAACGACAAAGAATCGACGGTTATGCTCCTTTGGCTCGATCCTCTCGATCACGGTTTTTGAGCCGGGCTTTTTGACCGTGGTCTTCACCCGCTCGACAAAGATCAGCTCGGGGCGCGTGTGAAGGTAATCGAGCAGCTCGCCGACCATCTCACGCGTAGACGGCCGCAAGGTGGTGTCGGCAACGGCACCATATTCCTTTACGTAATCATTGAGCCTGCCCGAGATCGTCGAGCGACGGTAGAACTCGCGAACAAGCGGTGCAAAATCCAGCACGTCGAGCAGTTCGCCCGGTAGGTCGGAGGTGACATTCGGGTCCGTCAAATCCGGCACCGGCTGCAGCGTGTACGCCATCGAGACGAAGGGCACGACCAGCTGCGCGTCACTTAAATTCGAATGCCGCTTTTTATAAGAGGTAATGAAGACCGAGATCTTTCTGCGA
>JBJMGO010000322.1:0-4431 GCA_045807825.1 Pyrinomonadaceae bacterium
ACGAGCGGCACTGATTCAGACTGGGTGGTTAAAGTTATCGACGTTTATCCCGACGAATACGCAGGTCAACCGGAACTCGGCGGTTATCAGCTGCCGATCTCGATGGACATCTTTCGCGGCCGCTATCGCGAGGGCTATGACAACCCGAAACCTATTGAGGCCAACAAGCCGCTCCTCTACAAATGGGCGCTGCCAAACGCGAATCACGTATTCCTACCCGGCCACCGCATCATGATCCAGGTGCAGTCGAGTTGGTTCCCACTCTACGACCGGAATCCGCAAACGTTTGTACCCAATATTATGTTCGCAAAACCGAGCGATTACCGTAAGGCAACGCAGAGGATCTATCACCGAAGCTTTATAGAATTGCCCGAAGTGGTTTATCTCTACTCAAAGCGCTGAGCGACAATTAAAGAGCTAGCTTCTCTTGCGGAGCTCGAAAATTCGTTTGAGCAGCTGCGGCAGCAATGTGATCGTTTTTAGCAACGATCCAGACGCAAACGTGTGCGACATCTTCTTGAATGTCGCGACGGAGTTCGGCGAGTAGGGCATCCACCACGCGTCTGGCAGGATGGCTACGTGGTTGGTGTGGATGTGCTGCGGCTGGACAAGCTCCATTAGGCCTTCGCGGCCGTGCGTGCGGCCGCGGCCTGAGTCTTTAAAGCCGCCCCAGGGAGTGGTGCCGATGCCGTGCGTGTAGAGCACCTCGTTGATGCAGACGGAGCCTGCGTGAATTTTCTCTGCAACACGCCGCCCGCGAGCTCGGTCGCTTGTCCACACGCTCGCGGTGAGGCCAAAGTCACTGTCATTCGCGAGGCGGATCGCTTCCTCCTCAGTGGAGAATGTTGCGATCGGCAGCGTCGGCCCAAACGTCTCGTCACGCATGCCCAGCATGTCGTTGTGGGCACCGCTGATCACGGTCGGCGGGTAGAAATTGCCCTCAAGACCGTCCGGACGCGAACCGCCCGTCTCGATCTTCGCCCCACTCGCGCGAAAATCGTTGACGTGATCCTCGACCATCTTCAACTGCCGCTCCGACGACATTGCGCCGACGGAGATATCCTCGCTGTCGCCGATGCCTTGTTTGAGAAGCTTGGTACGCTCGACGATCCTTCGCGTCAGCTCGTTGGCGACGCTCTCCTGCACGTAAAGCCGCTCGACGCTTGAGCAGGACTGGCCGGAGTTGCAGAATGCTCCCCACACAGCCGCACCCGCTGCGAGCTCGAGATTAGCGTCGGCGAACACGATCATCGGGTCCTTGCCGCCGAGTTCCAGCACGCAGGACGTAAGATTCTTTGCGGCCTCCGCAGCGATCTTTTTCCCTGTCGCGACCGATCCGGTAAACATGATCTTGTCCGGAGCCGCCTCGACAAGTGCCGCACCCGTTGGGCCTTCGCCGGTGACGATCTGAACAACGTTCTCAGGAAAGCCGGCCTTTGCAAACACCTCGCCGATCTTTAGCCCGACAAACGGCGTCAGCTCAGACGGCTTTATCACGACAGTGTTGCCGGCCATGACGGACATCACGGCCTCGCCCAGAGGTATCGAGAAAGGATAATTCCACGCCGGGATGATGCCGGCGACGCCGAGCGGCTGATAGACGATCTTTGACGAACGGCCGAGCAGCGCGTAGAGGCCGATGCTGATCCGATGCGGCTTTAGGAGTCGCTCAGCATGCCGCGCAAAGTACTGCATCAGGTCGAGCACCGGTGCGATCTCCATCGAGATCGCCTCGCCAAACGGCTTGCCGGATTCATCCGAGATCAGATGCGCAATGTCGTCCATCTCCGCGAGGATCACCTCGCGTGCCCGCATCACGAGCCTGCGGCGCTCGGCGAATGAAGTTTGTCGCCAACTCTCGAACGCAATACGTGCGCGCTCTACCGCATCCTTCACCTCCTCAGGCGAGGCTATCGCAACGCGCCCAACCTCTTCGCCTGTGGCGGGGTTGTACGAGGTCAGCACATTTGATCTTATCGGTAAAACGGCGCTCATGAGCGGTTAGATGATACCAGCATTTCGGAGTGCCGACGCGATCTTGTCTCGCTGAGAACCATATTGATACCAAACACTCCCACACCAATCATCGATCATTGCAATGCGGCCATCATCGCCTTCGACGGCGAGTACATCAGCGGCCGTTATCGAGCCTCTGTCACTTGGAAGTTCTATCTCAGGCCACTCGCGTCGCTTGCCCGCGAGCTTCATGTGGGCTAACTGCACTTCACTTCCCGTGAATCCATGCTCGAGATGAAGATACAGGCCTACGAGAGCGAAAAAGATACGGATGGGCTTACCGGCGGGAGTTGCCGTCTGTGCAGCATGCGCGTCAACGACGTGCTGATGCACAAAGTTACCGCGTCCTATAGAGAGAGTGAAGGCGCACAGCTCATCGTAGGCCGTGAAATCCATGTCAGCCGCCGAGCAGTCTTTTAATGGCGGCGTAGCTCGCGTCGATTGCGTCAGCGAGTTTCTCCGGCTGCGTGCCGCCGCCTTCGGCCATATCAGGTTTTCCGCCGCCACGGCCTCCAATGATCGGGGCGATCTCGCGAATGACGTCGCCTGCTTTTACTTTGGAAGTGAGGTCATGCGACACACGAACGATGATCCCAACTTTGCCGTCATCGGTGCGGCCTAATACGACAACGCCGGACTTGAGCCGTGATAGTAGCGTGTCCGAGAGCTGGCGCGTGCCGTTAGCGTCGAGACCCTCGACCATCTTTGCCAAGACTTGGATCCCGCCGATATCGCGAACCTGATCGCCATTCCCTGACTGCCCGCCGGCATCTGCCGACTGCCCGCCGCCAAGCGCGATCTTGAGCTTGAGAGCGTCCATCTCCTTACGGGTTTTTTTGAGCTCCTCCTGCATGCGCGCGATGGCGTTCGGAAGGTTGTCACGTTGCGTGTTGAGAGCTGCAAGGGACGCGTCGATGAGCAGCTCGTCCTCGCGAAACCGTTCGAAGGCGTCAAATCCTGTTACGGCGCGAATACGCCTTACACCCGAGGCGATCGCCTCGTCACTCGTGATCTTAAAACTGCCGATATCACCCGTCGCTCGCACGTGCGTGCCGCCGCAAAGCTCACGCGAAAATTCACCACCGCCGACGCTCAGAACGCGAACCTCGGAGCCATACTTCTCCCCAAACATCGCGACCGCACCCGTACGCATGGCGTCCTCGAGAGCCATCATATTGGTCGTGACCGGCTCGTTTTTGAGAATATAGCGGTTCACAAGGTCCTCGACCTCCGCGATCTCGCCCGCCGACATCGGCTGATAATGCGTAAAGTCGAAACGGAGATAATTCGGCGCAACGACCGAGCCCGCCTGCTTTACGTGCGAACCCAGAACTTCCTTGAGAGCGGCGTGCAAAAGGTGCGTGGCAGTGTGATTGCGGCGAGTGGCGTCGCGTTTGTCGACGTGCACGACGGCCGTTACAGTGTCACCGACATCCAGCGTGCCGCGGTCGACAGTGACCTTGTGGATGATCAGACCGGCGACCGGAGAGAACGTGTCGTTGACGGTAAGAGTGACGCCTTTAGGCGTTTCTGCCGCAGAACTGGTCACTTCAGCGCCATTCCCGTCGATGTTAGAACGCGTAAACGCGTCACTCTTACGCAAGACGCCAGTATCCCCAACCTGACCACCGGACTCCGCGTAAAACGGCGTGCGGTCGAGAATGACGCTGCCTTGCTGGCCCTCGCTCAGGCTGTCGAGTCGCTGCTCGCCCTCGAGGATCGCGACTACTTTTGCGTCGTCGATCTGCGTGAGGTCGTAGCCGTGAAATTCGTTTCGCCCGACCTTCTCCAGCACCTCGGCGTAGACGGGCGAGACAGTCGACTTCCTCTGCGTCTGCCCGATCCCGGCCTGCTTTTGGAGATCGGCGAGTGCGGCGTCAAATCGAGTATTAAAATCGTCCTCTTCAAACTCGAGGCCCTTCTCCTCGAGAAACACTCGGATCAGGTCACGGGGCGTGCCGAATGTGTCGTAGAGGCGGGCGATGGACACAAACAACGCGTCATCCCTTGACGTTTCTGTACCAACTGCCAGCTGGTTGAGATGGGCGATGCCGACGGTGACGGTATTTGCAAAACGCTCCTCCTCGAGCCGCACCATTTTCCCGATAAAATCCCGCTGGGTTTCGAGCTCAGGGTATGCGCCACGGTAATCTTCTACGACGAGGTCGCACACTTTGTAAAAGAACGCGTCGTTCAATCCAAGGTGCTCTCGGCCGTGATAGATCGCGCGGCGCATTATCTTGCGAAGTACGTGATTACGGCCCTCATTGCCCGGCAAAATGCCGTCAGCGATCGCAAAGGCCGTCGCCCTCGCGTGGTCAGCGATGACGCGGCACGCAAACTGTTTTGACTCAGCCATCGAGTCGTAAACACTCATAACCCCTCAATGATACAACAGCCGTTTTCTCTCCGCGT
>JBJMGO010000323.1:0-3101 GCA_045807825.1 Pyrinomonadaceae bacterium
CGACCCGTACGCGGCCGTCACGAGCTCTGAGCGGAGTGTACGATCGATGAACTCGCGTTCGTGATCGACAATGCTGGGCGAGAGCTTGTACTTCTCCGACGCGAACTGCTTGAAAGCGGCCATTAGCGGATCAGTTATCGGGAAATCCGTCGCCTTGATGTCGTAGCCGAACTTGATCGGGCCGCTCACCTTATAGCTCTCAAATCCCTTAATGTGACCCTGTACCAGCTCGATGGCGAAAGCGAAGATCGGGCTCTGAAGCTTATTGGCCTCAAAGTTCGCGCGCTCGATCGTGATGGTGTCGGGCTTGATCACGACATCAGGTTTGATACCGCCGCCGCCATAGACTGGACGTCCGGTGTCCGTCTTGGTCTCAGTACCCTGTGGTGTCGCGGGTGCCGGGGCCGCAGCATCGTTGCGAAAACTGCCGCCGTGCGAGTAGTAGCTGTAAAGCTCACCATTCGAGTAATCCCTCTGGATCAGGCGACCCGACGGCGTCTCGTACTTTGCGATCGTGAGCAAAAGCATCGAGCCGTAATCAAGAATAAAGGGATTCTGTACAAGGCCCTTACCGAATGTTGTCTCACCCACGATAAGTGCTCGGTCATGATCCTGCATCGCACCTGCAAAGATCTCTGACGCCGAGGCGGTGTTGCCGTTCACAAGCACGACGATAGGCGAGCGATCCGGTCGCGGATTCTGTGCCGGATAGCGTTGGGTTACCTCGTCGACACGTCCTTTTTGGGTAAAGACGATCTGTCCGTCATTCAGGAAATAATTTGCTACTCGATATGACTGGCTCACAAGACCACCGCCGTTATCGCGGAGGTCGAGGATGAACTGCGTCGCACCCTGAGCCTTTAGATCGTGCATATCCTGCGCAAACTCGGCATACGTCGTCTGGTTAAATCCGCCCCGCATCGAGAGATATCCGATACCGGGACGAAGCATATACGACTCGCCGATGGATGGCTGCGGAACGCCCTCGCGAGTGATCGAAACGGTCTCGCGCTGGCCGCCAAGATGCTCAACAGTAAGCTGAATGGTCGTGCCCTCAGGACCACGCAGGTACGTGCGAACCTCGGGAAACGGCTTGCCAAGCAGCGACTCGTTCTTGACCTCAGTGATCTTGCCGTCGGGCATTACCCGCTGCCCCGAGAAGCTCACAAGCTTGTCGCCGTAGCGAAGCCCTGCCTTATTCGCGGGTGCCTGATCAAATGTGGCCTTTATGTATGTTGCGACGACCTTGCCGTCCGCGTCACTGAGGTCGCCGATAGTGGCGCCGATGCCAAAATAGCGGGAGCTCTGGTCGGTCTTGAATTGATCGAATTCCTTCGCATCAAAGTAGTTTGAATGCGGGTCCAGCGTGTGCAGGGCTGAGTCGATCGCGGTTTTGAAGATCTCGTTGTAGTCCAGCTTTTTGCCGCTTATATGATTGCTCTGGATCACCGCGAGTGCGTCCTTGAGGTCCGACTCGATGGTTTCGGTGGTCGCGGCCGCGCGTGCCGGTGCCTTCTTTGCCGCCGTCTCCGCCGGCCTCGCAGGGATATTCCTCGCGGTGGACGTTTGTCCAAATCCGAGGCTCCCAATAGAGATGATGGTGATGAGAGTTAAGACGCGAGTAAAATTTTTCACAAACTTGTCTCCGAGCTTTACGTACAAACGAGGCCAGGGCCCGGTCTATCGAGAATATCATCCATTTGAGGAAAGCGCGACGCGATTAGTTGCCCATTCTACGCGCTCAGGCTGGTCGCCCAAAGCTTTTTTATTTCAATAAATTAGGCTACTATCAGGAAACTCAAGCTCACCCCCGCGGATGGCACATTTACTCGAGGTCGAGAACCTTCAAACCCAATTTCAAACTCGCGCAGGACTCGTGAAGTCGGTCGACGGCGTGAGCTTTTCCATTGGCGAAGGCGAGCTGCTG
Organism: Pyrinomonadaceae bacterium; assembly: GCA_045807825.1. Classification (GTDB taxonomy): domain Bacteria; phylum Acidobacteriota; class Blastocatellia; order Pyrinomonadales; family Pyrinomonadaceae; genus OLB17. The sequence goes on from JBJMGO010000323.1 coordinate 1,928, forward strand.
GGGCTTGTCGGTGAGTCCGGCTGTGGTAAATCGATCACGGCATTGTCGATAATGCGGCTGATCTCATCGCCGGGGAAGATCGTTGGTGGTTCGATACGGTTCAAGGGCGAGGAGCTGACTACGGCCGCCGATTCGCGTATGCGGGAGATCCGCGGTGACGATATCGCGATGATCTTCCAAGACCCGATGACGTCGCTCAATCCGGTCTATACCGTCGGCGAGCAGATAGCCGAGGCCCTGAGGCTACACAAAAAGCTGGACCGGAAAGCCGCGTGGAATGCCGCGGTCGATGCCATGCGCGAGGTTTCGATCCCTTCACCCGAACGACGGGCAAAGGATTATCCGCACCAGCTCTCGGGCGGAATGCGGCAGCGCGTCATGATCGCGATGGCCCTGGCTTGCGATCCCGAGTTGCTCATTGCCGATGAGCCTACCACGGCTCTCGACGTCACTATTCAGGCGCAGATATTGGAGCTGCTCGACGGGCTTCGCAAAAACCGGAAGCTCGCTGTCCTCCTGATCACGCACGACCTCGGCGTCATTGCGGAGGTCGCCGACCGCGTGTGCGTGATGTACACCGGCCGGATCGTCGAGCAGTCGGGCGTGAATGAACTCTTTGCGGAGCCGAAGCATCCGTACACCCGCGGGCTGCTTCGGTCTGTGCCGAGGCTGTCGGACGCGAATGCGCCGCGAGCCACACGGCTGCAGACGATCGAGGGTACGGTCCCCAGCCCCACGGATCTGCCCGACGGGTGCCACTTTGCGCCGCGTTGCGAGCACCGCATGGAGAAGTGCACCCACGGCAGAATTCCGTTGTATACCGCTCCGGATGGATCGCTCGTGCGGTGCGTGCTCTATGATGAGAGCGTTAGCTCTGCGAACTCCGCGTGACCTCTGCGTCCTCTGCGTGGAATATTTTTACGCATCACTTAACGCAGAGTTCACCGAGACTCCGCAGAGCACGCCGAGAAGATCCATTTGTGAACCCAATGTCGACCTTGTTAGAGGCTCGTGATCTGGTCAAACACTTTCCCGTCGAGCGGAGTGATGATGTGGTGCGCGCGGTGGATGGAGTTTCGTTTGATATTAAAGCGGGCGAGACGCTGGGGTTGGTTGGCGAATCCGGCTGTGGGAAATCAACCGTTGGCAGATGTTTGCTGAGGCTGATCGAGCC
>JBJMGO010000324.1:0-15647 GCA_045807825.1 Pyrinomonadaceae bacterium
ATGGCGACGGCGGGACGCGCGAAACGGAATCCGATGACAAGCTCAGGCTGATGCACGAAACCTGGAAAGATAAGGCCGGCAGGAGGAGAGAGACACATGCGATCAGGTATGAAGGCAACACGGTCACCGAGGAAGTGTGGTCATTCAGCAGGCCGGAAAAAAGTCCCTATCCCACGTATTTTGTTTACGTCCCGAAGACAGGTGCCCTCCAGAAGAACTTTGTCCTTGTTGCCCATCCAACCAAGACCGAATTTGAAGCATGGATAGTAACGATCGAAAAAGAGTTCGTGGCGGACGGCACGATAGCTGAACCGTGGGTTCAGAAAGAAAAGGAAGTCGAAACCAAGGTTGTGCCGCCGGTGCTGACGAAGGAAAGATTTGGGCCTACAAAGATCGATCCCTGTCTTGTCGGTACATGGAAGTCGGAAGCTGGGGACTACAAGGTGTTAGAGATGTACAGTAGCGGAGGGCTCGTTTTTAAGGTCGCGAAGAACGGGGATGCCATGTTTGATTACGACGGGCTGAAAGAGGCTGTAAGGAAATTCCGGTATGGCGGTGACATCAGCGATACCGTCGAAACGACCAAAGCCACGGGCAAAGCTACGGGAGTGATTACCACTTCGGACAATAAGTCGATCGAAGTTGAGAGTGGTCCTGTAATGAATGTAACTGTGAAAGTTACGTTTGCGGAGAATAAGTCAGAGCCGAGGGAATTTAAGCTAAATGACTTTTTGCCGAGCACGAGCGAGGTCGGGACGTACACATGCAATGGGAACATCCTTACCCTCGGAACGATCAAATTCAAGAAAGTTGAATAGACGGCAATGAATGAACTGAACAGACGCTGGCACACATCGCAGTTGCGGATAGGTTTGTTAGTTCCCGCTTTCGCGATCTTTAGCTGCGGAGTGGCGAATAATACAAACCGTGCAGGTGTTTCAACCCCATCCCAGCCAACTGCGACACCTGTTGCGGTCGTGAGTGCCACACCTGCCGCAGAGATCAATAACATTGTATTTATTGTCGATTCGTCCGGGAGCATGAAGGCCAAGGCCGGCGGCAAGACAAAGATGGACGCTGCGAAGGAGGTCGTATCGGGCCTCATCGGCGAGCTACCCCCAAACGTTCGAGCTGGCCTAATGGCCTATGGCCATCGACAGAAGAAGGATTGCAAGGACATTGAGCTGCTCATTCCCGTCGGCGTAGTTCAGAAGGACGTATTCACTCAAAAAGTGCAGAGTTTACAGCCTATTGGAGAGACGCCGATCTCGGCGTCGATCCGACAGGCTGCCGACGTCCTCAAGGACTTGCCTGGTACACGCAGCATAATCCTGATAAGTGACGGTGAAGAGTCCTGCCAAGAAGATCCATGCAATATCGCCGCTGAGTTGAAGCAGGCGGACATCGACCTCAAGGTACACGTCGTCGGATTTGGTCTCGATAGTGCCCTTGCAGAAAAACAGCTCCATTGTATCGCCGCGGCAACAGGCGGTACCTACGCAGAGGCGAAGGACGCCGGACAATTGAAAGACAAGATCGCCGAGGCCGCCGGTTCCGCTACAACCTCGGGCGATACGGGTAAGCTTATATCGGTCATCCGGGATATGGACGGAAATCAGATCAAATACGGGATCAGTTTCTATAAGCCCGGAGCGAGTGACGCGGACGAACCAATCGATTCATCCATGAGTTTTGGAATGCAGATTATTGATAGTATCCACGAGCTGAACATTGCACCCGGCGTGTACGACCTTCGTTATACGAGCATTCTATATCCGGCTATGTGGCGGCGCGGTGTCGAGATAAAGGCAGGACAGGAAACGCGCGTCGAATTTCAGCGGTTTGGGCGTCTGCGGATCTCCGTAAAGGACCAAAGTGGGCAAAGCGTTAGCCCTTACCTTGAGGTGCATGCAAACACGGCTGAGGAAGAGGACCTTATAGTCGACCACCGGTTTAAGGAACAGCTGGACCTTCCGGCAGGCGTTTACGACCTTAAGGTGCGCGAGTTTTGGCAAAAAGGCGTCGTGGTGAGGTCAGGCGAAGAGAGTCCGATCAATATTCGATTGACACAAGACGAGTAAGGTTAAGCTAGCTCGGCTTGATGAGAGGCCTGCTTCCTTACTTCCTCTTGCGACGCGGAGTCAAGCGAAACGAACAAACGTGATCTCACTGGTCGCAACCTTTGGATGCGGGTTCGATTCCCGCCGCCTCCACCACCTCGCTTATTAATTGAACGGTTTGTATTTCGAGCGATCGGTCGTAGTCGCCACGTTGTTCTTATCACAGCTTTGGGTGGCTAACTTTCTGAAGTTGCTGAAGGATTCGGCGTCCGGCGACCCGCGATTCGATAGATCACGAATCCGATCAGATTCGCCACCATGATCAAGCCACCGATCTTCAGACCAAATGCGAGGCGGCTCTCGACCTCGACGATCGGCACTACGGAGAGCCCCACGTAGAGCAAGGTCATTGCGAGGCCGGAAGCGGAGGCGATCTTGACCCATGTGGGGATCTTCGTTCCCGAGCCTCTTAGACCGATGATCGGGATAGTGAATAGGACCACGTATGTGAGGGCGTAAAAGAGTCCGGATGCGTTCCAGAGCAGTTGAAAAGCCTCCTGCTTACCAACACCGATCGCGCCAACAATGCTCATAACAAGCGTCGCCGCTCCCACAAAAAGGATGGAGTTCACCGGCGTTTTGTAACGGGCGTGCAGTCGCGTGAACCAACCAGGCAGCAGACCGTCCCATCCCGCTACCATCGGCAGCCGCGTGTTGCCGCCGAACGTGAAGCTGGATTGTGCGATCCGTATAACGAGCATCGCCAGCACCGTGAGCGACGCAATGCCTGCGATCGCCCCGAGCGGCTTTGAGCCTACGGTGAGGATCTGCGGTATCGGAGCGATCAGGTCGATCTGGTCCTGAGGGATGAGGGCGAGAACGGAACTCGTCCCGAGGATGAACATCAGCGCGATGATGGGTGCCGAGATCCAAACAGAACGTGTGATCGAACGCACCGGATTTCGTGATTCGCCGGCGTGAATGGCGACATATTCAAATCCGCCCAAAGCGCCAAAGCCCATCTTGCCCAGGAGGTTGAAGGTCATCAGCGTCATCGCCGGCATCTCGAAACTCAGCGGGTGATACTCGCTGATCGTGCCTTTTGCCAGATTGAGCAGAGGCAGGATCAATATCGCGGCAAAGATCAGGAGCATCAGAACTGCTCCCGCCTTAGAGACCCATTTTCCGAGCCCCAGGCCGACGATAGCGATCAGCACGAGTCCCGCGATGACAATGGTATTGGTCGCGGCGATGAACCAACTGCTCGTATTCAGCCATTCGGCTTGAGGTCCGGCGATATAGCTGATGTACTGCGTCAGCTGCAAGCCGATCTCAGACGTTTGCAGGATCACGTAGAGCCACAGATTCCACGCTGTAATAAAGCCGATCGCATCCCCGAGGCCGAGCTTTGCCCACTGATAGAGACCGCCCTCAAGCGGCATCGCGCGATTCAGATGGATGACCACGATCGCTGATGGAATGTAGAAGAGGAGTATCGCGACTAGCCAAAGAACGATGTGCGACGGCCCCTGCTTTGCGGCCACGCCGACCCATGGCAGGCCTACGATAAAGAGGATCTGGATCAGCACAAGGTCCGGTAGGCCGAGCTCCTTTTTGAAGACGGAGCTCTCCGCCTCGACACGCCGCTCTTCAGCGGAAAAGCTTTCGTCCTGGTCCGGCATTAGGTGTGGCGGAATGATAGACCCAAGCCGTGCGAATCGGCAAATGCGGTATAGTTTCTTTTGCTATGGCGAGCGATCTGCCCATCGGTATTTTCGATTCAGGCGTCGGTGGGCTGACAGTTTACCGAGCGCTGCACGAGCGTCTGCCGAATGAGCGATTCGTATATCTCGGCGATACAGCGCGCGTGCCGTACGGCACGAAATCGCTCTCCACGGTCGAGCGTTATGCCATCGAGAATTCGCTCTTTCTCGCATCGCGTGGGATAAAGATGCTCGTCGTGGCTTGCAACACGGCGTCCGCTCTCGCCCTGCCCGCAATACGTAGCGCTGTGGGAATAGACGTCGTAGGCGTGATCGGTCCGGGCGGTCGAAAGGCCGTAGACATAACCCGAGATCTGCCAAAGCCAAAGATCGCGGTGATCGCGACGGAGGCGACCGTTGCCAGTAATGCCTACGTCGACGCTATTCGTCGTGCTTCGGAGTCGGCGGAGGTAATGCAGGCGGCGTGTCCGCTATTCGTTCCGCTTGCGGAGGAGAACTGGGCTTTCGAAACCGAGACTCGCTCCATAGCCGCGAAGTACCTTTCCGGGATCATCGATTTTGCTCCCGATGCTCTTGTTCTCGGATGCACGCACTATCCGATACTTCGCGAAGTGATCAGCGATACTGTCGGGGCGGATGTTAAACTTATCGATTCCGGCGAAGCGACGGCTGACGAGGTCGCTGATCTCCTGCATAGCAAGGGATCGGCCAACTCCGCAGTTCTTCCACGCGAACGAAGCCTCTGCGATGACCTCGACCATTTTTATGTGACAGACGCAGCTGATCGGTTCGCACGGGTGGCAGAGCGATTTTTGGGTGTAAAGCCGCAGGTACTCGAGGCGATAGAGGTATACGGACGAGACGCCATCGAGATCGGAGCCGCCGATGCGGCCTGAGTAGTGAGTTCTATTTAATGAGTTACCAGAGAACAGATACACGGGCTGTCGATCAGCTTCGTGCTACAAAGATCACTCCAAACATCTCGCCGCACGCCGAGGGCTCTGCCCTCATCGAGGTCGGCGGCACTAAGGTGATCTGCACGGCTAGCGTCGAGGACAGAGTCCCAATGTTCATGCGAAACAAGGGCACCGGCTGGGTCACGGCCGAGTACGGAATGCTGCCGCGTGCGACCAACACGCGAACGCAACGCGAGACTCAACGACCCTCAGGACGAACCGCCGAGATCCAGCGCCTCATTGGACGGAGTCTCAGGGCGATCGTCGACATGCGCATTTTGGGTGAGAGGCAGATCTTCCTAGATTGCGATGTTATCCAGGCCGACGGAGGCACACGATGCGCCTCGATAACAGGTGCCTATGTGGCTCTTGCGCTCGCGTGCCGGCGGATGATAAAGGTTGGCCAGATCTCAAAAAATCCCATCGTCAGCGAGGTCGCCGCGGTGAGCGTCGGCATTATCGAGGGAACTCCGATACTCGATCTCGCCTACACAGAGGACTCAAATGCCGAGGTAGATATGAACATCGTCTGCACCGGTGAAGGGCGTTTTATAGAGCTGCAGGGAACCGCGGAGCGTGAGCCTTTTACCCGCGAACAGATGGACGAGATGCTGATCCTCGCGAACAAAGGCATCAACGAGCTTTTCGCCATCCAGCGCTATGCTTTGAACGGCTGATGGAATTCGCACGTCCTGAATTTTTCAAACGCACGCCATGGATGGCGTATCCAGTATCGGCTGGGCTCGTTGCTGCGGCGACCGGGTTGACCTCGGTCTTGTGGCTCGTTGTAGACCGTCCCGCCAGTGCGCCGATCTATCTCGGAGCCATTGTCCTTTCCACTCTGCTGGGGGGATTTCGCGTCGGGTTTTTTGCCTCTATTCTTGGCGGTCTGGCGCTCGATTATTTTTTTATCCAACCTTACTACGAGCTTACCTTCGCAAGAGATGACGTCTTTCGATGGATCTTTTTCGTCGCTGAGGGATCTTTCGTAAGTTGGATCACTGAGAAGTTGAGAAGCGCGACCGAGGAGCTAAGCGGCTCCCGCGAAGAACTCCGTGAGCTGTCGCGACACCAGCAGACCCTGCGTGAAGAAGAGCAAAAGCGGATCGCCCGGGATATCCATGATGAACTAGGTCAGATGCTCACTGGGCTGAAATTAGATATTCACCTGTTGCGGAAGAAGGTCGGGGGCAACGGCATGTCCGCCTCGCTTGACGATCTTTCGTCCCATGTGGACTCAACGATCAGCAGTGTGCGCCGCATCGCATCCGAGATCCGGCCGTCGATCCTGGACGATTTCGGCCTGATCGCAGCTCTTGAATGGCAGGCGAGTGAATTCGATCGGAAAGGTGAGATCGAGTGTTCGTTCGCCTCCTCAAATGAGAGCGTTGACATCGATCCCGAGGCGGGTGCAGCGGTGTTTCGTATCGTCCAGGAGGCGCTCACAAACGTTGCTCGTCACTCGGATGCCATCAAGGTCGAGGTCACTGTTTCGGTGGTCGATGACGAACTTTTTTTGAACATAAAGGACAATGGACGAGGTATCAACCTCGATCGGCTGTCAAAGAAAAGGACACTCGGGATCATCGGAATGCGGGAGAGGGCAAGATTGATCGGAGCGACGCTACAGATCCGTCCGCGGGCAGTCGGCGGCACGGCTGTCGAACTCGCCGTCCCGATCGCTGGTCAGGAAGCAGAGGTCACACCCTCATGATCAACGTTGTCATTGCAGACGATCACGCGATAGTCCGCCACGGGTTGCGCGAGGTGCTGAATTCAGAGACGGATATTCGCACTGTCGCCGAGGCTGCCACAGGGCAGGAAGTACTGGACATCCTGGCCGCAAATCCCATCGACGTTGTGGTTCTCGATATCACGATGCCCGGCCGCAACGGACTTGAGATCCTTAAGGAGCTGCGCAAATCGTATCCCCGCATCGCCGTCATCATGCTCAGCATGCATCCGAAGGATCAGTATGGTGTTCGCGTGATAAAGGCGGGAGCCGCGGCCTACATCAGCAAGGAAAGCGCTCCCGAGGAACTCGTCAACGCAATTCGCACTGCTCACCGCGGAGACAAGTACATAACGCCCGATCTCGCCGAGCTGCTCGCACGCCATATCGAGCGCGGCACCGTAAGTGAAGAGCCGCATAAGCTCCTCTCGGACCGGGAATTTGAGGTTTTCAGGCACATCGCATCAGGCAGGGGCCTCACCGAGATCTCAAAGCTGATGAACCTAAGCGTCAAGACCGTCAGCACCTATCGCACTCGTATCGTCGAAAAGACGGGTCTCGGCTCTAACGCCGAGATGACGCGCTACGCTATTCAGCATTCACTCATTTAATCCTTGTAAGATTCCACCTTACAGATCCCGGCAAAAAATCCTACGTAAAAATCGGACACACACCGATTGTAAAGAAATGTAAAGGGGATAGTCTATAAAAACGAAAGGCTCGCGGAAGCCTCAGTGGCTGTAGATCCCGCGAGCCTTTCGCCTTTTTTGTTAACGACACCAAAACCGTGACCGCGAAGTCATGTCACCTGCTCGCTTGCCGGCGAGCGGGAAAGCGGATCCGGCGTCCATTTACTAGACGTCCCGGATCATCGTTTGGTTGAGATCTTTTCGGCCGAGTAGTGAATGATGATCGAAGAATCTATTTACCTGGAAAGCTTTGCGGATCGACCGTATCCGATCGAGAGCGACCATTCTTTTGCGGACAGGTTTGCACACATTCCACGCGGCAACACCTGTCCCGGCGTCAATCGCTTGATAATACGCCGGTTGGTTCAGTACTTTGAGCATCGGCGATTCCGCATCCTCGACGCGCCCTGCGGGACAGGGGTGTTTCTCGAGGCGGTTTCCCGCATTTTGCCGCGAGCCGAGCTGCATGGCTGTGACGTGGTCGAGCCCGACCGACGCTCAAGTTTCCAATTCTCACAAGCGGACCTACAGAAGGGGGCGCCTATGGACCAAGATTCGAAGTTCGACGCGATCACTTGCATCAGCGGGGTGATGGAGTTTGACAATACATTGGCGTTCCTTTCCGGCTTGCGAAACTCAATAACGTCCGGCGGGCTGCTCCTTGTCACGAATGATAATCTTCTGACCGTCCGCGACAGATTGATGTATCTCCTGCAAGGCCGATTCGGTCAGTATCCGTTCGACGTGGACCGTGGGACTTCGACGTGGAAGGTCATCCCGCTGCAAAACCTAATTCGCCTCCTGCGCGAGGCCGGATTTGAGCTTGAAACGATCGAGTACACATCGCCGTCCGCGGGCTCGTGGTGCTGGCTGCCACTCGCCTTGCCGCTGCATTTGCTGCAAAAAATCATGGCCTCGAAACTCGTTCAGTATCTTCCGCTAAAAGGGTTGATGTCGAGACACTACGTGCTTGTCTGCCGGCCTGTCTAGCACACGCCTATTCCAGAACATCCTCTTCACTGCGCTAAACTCATCAAAACAGCAGCGAGGGAGATCTCATTGGATAAACCATTCTCAGGCCGCTCGGCGATCGTCACGGGCGGAACACGCGGCATCGGCAAGGCCATTGTGCTCGAGCTCGCGCGCCGGGGCACGAACGTAGCATTCAATTTTGCCAAGAGTGCCGATGAGGCTGAGGCATTAAAGGGTGAGGTCGCGGCACTTGGTGTTCAAGGCTTTGCCGAGCAGTGCGACGTCGCGAGTACCGAAGCCGCGGCGGAGTTCGTTGGCAAGGTGAAGGAAGCTTTCGGCACCGTCGACCTTCTTATCAACAATGCAGGTATTACGCGCGACCAGCTCATCCTGAGAATGAAGGAAGAAGACTGGGACGCTGTGATCGACACCAACCTCAAGGGGGCATGGAACTTCTCAAAAGCGGTCCTTCGGCCGATGATGCGGAACGAGAATGGTGGCTCGATTCTGAATATCTCATCCATATCGGGAGTAGTCGGGATGGTCGGGCAGTCGAACTACTCAGCCTCCAAAGCGGGCATGATCGGCCTCACAAAATCTCTCGCCAAGGAGGTCTCAAGCCGCAAGATCACCGTGAATGCCCTCGCACTCGGCCTCATCGAAACGGAAATGACCGCCGAGATGAACGCGGAATATCGCGAAAAGATCCTCGCCTCCATTCCGCTCGGCCGGCTCGGCACAGTCGATGAGGTCGCAAAGATCTCGTGCTTCCTCCTTTCGCCTGCGGCGGCTTACATCACAGGGCAGGTGATCCAGGCCGACGGCGGGCTCGCGATGTGATGTCCCTCGAATACCGTGAGACAGATCAGGCGAATGACCTTGACGCAGCCGAGCCGCCTCGTCGCGTAAGGTCGCCGATCCCCGTCTACACCACAACTCTGATCATTGCGATCGTGATCGTATTCATCGCGCAGCTCGCGGAGGGACTCGATAACTCTATCCTGAGAGCGGGCTTTGTGAAACCCGACTTTCTTCACAACAATGAGTATTGGCGCATTCTAACCGGGGCGGCCACGCACGCTTCGATCGTTCACGTGCTGATGAACTGCTACGCCTTTTACAGCTTTGGGCGGATCTTTGAGATGCTCACAAATAGAGCTCACCTCGCGATAGTGTTTCTTCTGTCGGCGATCGGCGGCGGCTTGCTGAGCCTTGCGTTTCAACCCGACGCCATTGCCGTCGGAGCGTCGGGCGGAATCGTGGGACTTGTGTCATATCTCGCCGTGTACTCGTTTAAGCGGCGCAACTTCATTACACCTGAATTTCGTCGCAGCTTGCTGACGAATATTGGTTTTATCCTCGTCTTCGGCCTCGTGCTGTATCAGGTCATTGATAACTGCGGTCACATTGGCGGACTTATCACGGGAGCAATATACGGTTTGATCCAGATCCCGGCAGATGACTACTCCGACCCTCGCGAAGCGTCCTTGGCTGTAGAGTACATCGGCGTTGCCGCTCTTGGGGTTTACATTGCGGCCTGCGCATTTAGTGTGCTCGTCATCATCCGTGTTATCTGATGGCGCGCGTACGGGTCCACCAGCACGTCAATCCGCTCTCGCCTCATTACCGTCAGGCGCCGAAGGCTGTCGATCTGGGCGAAGTATTTGCTGACCCCTCACGCCCCCTGCTACTTGATATAGGCTGCGCAAGAGGAAGGTTCCTCCTACGCATGGCGGCCGCACAACCCGATTGGAATTATCTCGGCGTCGAGATCCGCGAGCCGCTTGTCACCGAGGCCAATCGCCTCTCAGCCGAGGCCGGCCTCACCAACCTCCACTATGCTTTTTGCAACGCCATGCTGTGGCTCGACCGTCTGATCGAAAAGATCCCGCCCGACGTCCTACAAATGGTAACGATCCAGTTCCCAGATCCTTGGTTCAAGAAAAAACACGCGAAGCGAAGAATGGTGACTCCTGAGCTTGTGACGAGCGTCGTCGACAAACTTGCGCCCGGTGGTCAGGTCTTCATTCAGACCGATATTGAGTTTTTGGCGGAGGAGATGGTCGAGGCATTTCGCGGTGAGGATCGACTCCGTGAAGTTATTATCGGAAGTAATCCGTTCCCGGTAAAAACAGAGCGAGAACGCGCCGTCGAGGAGAAAAACCTGCCTGTATTCAGGACTATCTTCGAAAGAACGACTCGCCGTTAGCTATCGGCTTACAGCTATGCCGGCAGTGTCACCACTTCTTTTCTTTCTTAAATCTCTTCACGACCATGTCGCGCCGGAGCTTTGGGAGATGGTCGATGAAGAGCTTGCCATTGCAGTGGTCGGTCTCGTGCATGAAGGCCCGTGCGGCATAGCCCTCGGCGGTCCGCTCGAACCATTCACCTTTAACATCCTGTGCGCGAAGTGTGGACCTCTGCGGCCGCACTACAACAGCCGGCACCTTGCCGATCGAGAGGCAGCCCTCCTGCCCTGACTGCTCGCCTTCGGTAGCGATGATCTCGGGGTTAGCGGCGACCAGCTTTATCCCCTCGCAGTCCATGACAAAGAGCCGGAGTGAAAGCCCGATCTGCTGCGCCGCGAGCCCGACGCCCTCGGCGTCATACATTGTCTCAAACATCTCGCGGGTCAACTCCTCAAGCTCGGAGCCAAACTCCGTTACCGGCTCGCCGAGCTTTCCCAGCACTTCCTCCGGATATTCAGTGATCTTCCTGACAGCCATCTTTTCGCGCCTGTAAATGATAGCAAACAAAGGAATCGCCGGCTGATTGCGCCTTTTCTTTGCTGATGTACGAGGGGTTGTGCACCGACATTTCGATCGAGGCAGATCGTGGCAAAGTCGCGGCAGGGAAGCTGTTCTTCTCTTGGTGGCGGGTCGCACTGTATGCGGGCGTGTTTGCGGCCGTATTCCGCGGTTTGCAGCTGCTTTTGCGGCACACGTGCGACACTTGGGTGGCATTTGATTGCCCTTACTATTGGCCCGTAAGCATTTTTGAGATCCGCAGTCCCGGTGCAATGGGATTTGCAACGGCCGGCGTGACATTGGGCGCATTCTTGGTCTGCTACCGGGTGCTCGAGAGAAAGCAGTTCAGGATGGGTCTCGTCGTGGCCTTTGGCTGCCTGCTGATCGTCGGCTCCTCACTCGTCCAGGGCGTCGATACCGGGCTTCGTGCGCCGGTGGCGGGATATGCGCAGGACAACGTTTTTATTCCGAATTCCCCGATCGGGCAGGAGTACTATCACGATGCCCTGACGATCACAGACCCATTTACAGTCTTCGTACATTACAACGAACTGCAGACTACGTTCCATAGTCATGCTCACACGCATCCGCCGGGAGCGCTGCTTACCTATTATTTTCTAACTAAATTGCTCGGGGATCCCGCTCTCATATCTCTCGCGATAATGCTGTTTGCGATGTCGCTGACCGTCGTTTGCTTTTATAGGCTTGTCGCAACGGAGACGTCCCAGTCAACGGCGAAGTATATGGCGTTCGTGATCGCCATTCTTCCTGCTGTGCAGGTGTATTACCTCGCGACCATCGATGCTGTGATCACGAGCCTGCTGATCGCAGCTCTGTACCTGTTTTGCTTTAGCAAAAGAAGCTGGGCCTTGCCGGCCGCGGCGTTGACGGTTACGGCGTCCTTTCTGCTGACGTTTGTGAGCCTCTTTATCCTGCCCGTGCTGGGGTTTTACGAGCTGATCTTTAGAAGGAGCCTCAAGCGCTTTGCCGTCGTTACGGGGACAGTAGTCGCTGTCCATCTGATCCTCTATTTGGCTACCGGCTACAACGCATGGGGAGCATTCCGTGAGGCTTCGCATTTCGAGAATCCAAACGGTCCAATGCCGCTCGTTGACACGGTGAACTACCTGTTTACACGACTTGAGGACGTTGCCGAGATACTTTTCTTCTTCGGGCCGTTCCTGCTCGTAATGTTCTGGCGTGGCATCAAGCGAATGGCGTTTACGCCCCTCTTCACGCTGAGCGTTCTCGGGATGGCGACGCTGCTTGGGATGTATATCGTTGGGGCATTTCGCACAGGCGAGACGGCGCGGGCATGTGCTTTTATTTACCCATTCCTGCTGTTTCCCATCGCGAAGCTGCTCGACAGCGATTCAACAAAAAACGCGAGGCTGCAGCTCGCGTCTCTCGTCTTTTTACAAACTGTCTTGATGCAGTCGCTCGGGACTTATCACTGGTAGCTCCGGCTATCTAACTACCGTGCCGCGGCGGGCGTCCCGTTGAAATCCGCGCTTTGCAAAGAATCCCTTTTCGTCACGCTCGCGGCATGACCAGCAGACGACCCGCTCTACATCATGCGGCGTGATGTACGTGTTGTAATGTGTCACCTCGCGGTCGCACTCTGAGCAGCGTGCGGGTTGAAGCGGCGCTTCGGCATCATTGGCGACTTGGGGCATGTTTTTAGTTTAGTCGAGGCTAGGCTCCTCTTCAATGCTGCTTCCTTCGAAGCAGCCGTACGCGCTGCAGATAAAAGCTTCCATCGATCACTGTCTCGTAATTCTCCCAGACATAGTTCTCAAGCTGGTCACAGGTCCCGGGGCTACCGCATTCGTAGTTTGTCAGCAGCCACACCTTATCCGCATTCGGCGGAATAAGCGAGGTCGTGAAAGCCGTCCGCGATCGGATCAATTCCGGCGTTGGTGTCTGCAGATCGAAATCGAGAAAGTGGTCGTTTGGCAGCACCTCGTTCACACCACGATATTCATACGGCAGCGTCATCGCATCGTAGGTGTGAAATACGACGATCGGCTCGCCTGCCGATTCATTCTGCTGAATGAAAGCGCCGACGCGGGCCCAGTCGCCAGGTTTCGCGAGGTTCGGATAATGCGTGATAAAAGCGTAGGAGAAAAAGAAACCAACAAGGATCGAAAGACCCGTTGTCACTAGAAGTGAGTCCCGTCGCAGACTTGGTCCGACGTCATTCAGCAACGATCCCAGAAACAGCAACAGCGGCACAAAAAGTACAGTCGCATGCCGCAGCAGCGTAAACTCCCTCCCGAGCTCAAAATATGCCAGCAGCAAACAGCCAAGTATTGTCGCGACCACTGCGCACGTTCCGACAGTGAGCCGCGACAAAAGCCTCCGACGCGAGACGGCAAGTACCGCCGCCACGATCACCGCCATCCTGACGAGCCACAATCTGACCACAGAAATTACCGTCGGCTCGCCCGACGAGAGATCCGCCGGCAGTATAAAGTCGAGTACGTGCCCCCAGATCTGCCGTGCTCCGACGGCAAACGATCTCTCGTCAGTGAAGCTGCCAGCGTTCACACCAAATTGCCGCCACAAGACCGTGAGCATTGGAAGGAATGCGATCCCAACCACGATCATGAGCAGGAGATAATTCCATGCACATCGCCAGCGGCACGTGACCAGCAACGCAAGGAACAAGCCGACGAGGACAAAGCCGAGGTAGTAGTTCGAGTACAGCGCAATGAGCGCGACGAGAGTAAAGAGCACGCGGTCGCGTCTGCTTGTCTCTACCGCATCTGCAAAGAAGCCGCTCAAAAACAGCCTCATCAGCGCGACAGAGATCAGGATCACAAACGCGTAAACACGTATCTCGGTGCTTGCCCAAAACAGTATCGGGTGGAGGGCGAAGAATGCCGTCGCAAGCAGCGTAGATCTACGTGACAGATACTGCTCACAGATCCGGCTAAACACCAAGATCGCCGCCGCTGAAGCAATGATCGACGGTAGTCGCGCAAAAAAGATCGACCCGTTGATCTCCCGCCAGAGGCTCAGGAACCAAAAGTAGAGCGGCGCCTGCCGTTCAAAGGTGGCGGCATTCTGGACGGCCCACGCAACGCCCCGCTCGGTGGTGTGTAGAGTTGAGCCTTCGTCGGACCAGATCGGGAGCAAGTACGCGAGCGGGACTGCGATCAGCGTATGAGCAGCGATCAGCAGCCAAACGATCAGGCGTGAATTATTTTGAAGCGAGTTCCGGCTCATGGGTGGCGAGACCGCTGACGTCAAAAAGTACAAAGGCATCGTCCTCGGCGATCACGTGAGCATCTTGCCGGAGATCGCCGGTGAATGATCGCGGAGCCTCATTCAGGTACTTTTTCTCGCCGACAAAGTAGACCGCTCCACGTGACGCCAGATCGCGGATCACGCCGACATTCTGGTCCTCTATGCAGACGTTCCAGCCCTTACGGTCGAGCCAGTAGAACATATAAGACGCGTTGTATGCCAGCTGGTAGCCTTTTTCGTCGCGGCAGTGTCCGCCCGATACGGCGATCAGTCCGCGAGATGGCATGAGCGGGATCGCAGCGCGTGCGAATTGCAGTCCCGGACTGTCCACGTGATCGTCTGCAAAATTGGCGCGTACCTGTCTCGCCTCAACTCGAAGCGAAGCTAGTATCGCACCGATCACGACGATGATCACAATGACATTCGCCAGCCGGTGCGCGAGGGTGCGATGGGTGTAGTTGTCGGCGAATTGGCGCGCATATTCCCATAGTTTTTCTATTGCGAAGCCAAAGAGCAATGCCACGGGTGCTATCGAGAATGCGTGATAGTACGCCGCCCAATCTTCGCTCGTTGTTCGTGCCGCAAGGATGTAAAAGAAAAAGATAGAAGCCAGCCAAAGAAGCGCGTGCCGTGCGGTCTCCTCGCCATAGCCTTTCCACACTGCAAATGCACCGACGACGGCACCAAACGCCAGCCAGACGTAGACGAACTCGATCTGGAAGATACCTTTTACAAAGCTCGTATCGGTAAAGAAATCCCAGCCGATCCAGTGGTACTCGTTCGAGACACCAAGAGAGTTGCCGTAGGCGATCCACAGGGTTTTTGCGTGATAGTACCAGAGGAATGCTGGGCCGAGACTGGCGATCCCAAACATCCACAGGCGCGGATCTTTGATCAGCCGCCAGCCGTACTTCTGCAGCAGCAGGACGCCAAAAAACAATCCGATATGTGCCGCCGGAGCTTTTGTAAGCAGGGTCAAAGCAGTAGAGATAGTTGCTGCCCAGAAATAGGCGGTGCTCTCCGTGCGGAGCCATTTGATGAAAAAGAACACCGCCGCCAGATAGGTCAGCAGCATTATTCCCTCAGGCTGAATAGACGTTCCAAGCCGCACCATCAATGGGTTTAGTGCAAAAAATCCGAAGGCGATGGTCGACGGAAACACAGCAAGGTATTGACGCGCGATCAGCCAAAAAAAGAACAGCGTTCCGACGGAGAAGATAAGTGACCAAACACGACCAAGCTGGTCGTGCTCGCCAAAAAACTCGTAGGTTATGGCGGTGAGGGCGGGATATAAGGGCAGCTCCATCT
Organism: Pyrinomonadaceae bacterium; assembly: GCA_045807825.1. Taxonomy (GTDB): domain Bacteria; phylum Acidobacteriota; class Blastocatellia; order Pyrinomonadales; family Pyrinomonadaceae; genus OLB17. Next base: position 15,441 of record JBJMGO010000324.1, read on the forward strand.
CCGAGTACCCAGGACCGTCGCCGCGCCAGTCGATGCGCGGAAAGAACGGGGTAAATCCCTCTCGAACAAAATTGCGGGAGACCGCGCCGAGATCACATTCGCGCCACGACTGTTGATTTATTGGCCGGAATACATCCGCAAACCGCAGCCCTGCGGCCGCGATGAACAGAACAACAATCAGAATGTGTTGCCGGGTCATCGCTAGTG
>JBJMGO010000325.1:0-7819 GCA_045807825.1 Pyrinomonadaceae bacterium
GGACTCAGTTGTGTGAATGAGAATGACGCCGACGGCACCGCGACGTGCCGCCTCCTCATACTTGTACGTCCAGCGGCCGTAGTACGTGAGGGCTCGTCCACCAAAGAGATCGGGCTCATCGGGCGTCGCGGGTGGATCGTTGACGAGCATCATCAGGACCTTGCCCTTATAGTCGGAGGCTGGGCCTTTGTAATCGTTCCACTTATAGAGTGGTGCGTCGATACCGTAGCCGACGAAGACGATCTCGGCATTGACGTTGACCTGACCCGTCTGAGCACCCGTCATACCGACAAAGTCGTCGCCGAAGCTGTAAAGCTTCCCGTTCGCTTCGCCGGTCTTGCCGACACGGAGTTTTGTCGCATGGTCAGCCTTAACGCCGACGAGCCGTACATTTTGGAAGTACGTCCCGCGATTCGCCGGCTTTGCACCCGCCGCTTTGAATTCGTCCGCGATGTACTGCGTCGCCTTGCGTCCACCCTCGGTTCCGGGGCCGCGGCCCTCAAACTCGTCGGATGAGAGACGCCTGACCCGCTCGCGCATTTTGCCGCCGTCGAACTTCGACGTTAGGTCTTGCGGCAGCGCACTTATCGCGAGGCATGCTATCAAAGCCATGCATGAGAACTTACATTTCATAGTCTTAGCTCCGAGTACACCCTGCCGGAACTGGTGTCGGCATATTGTCGCTATCTGGGGCATAAGAAAACTCCAGCTTCCAATAGTCCCCGTTGTCTGAAGTAGTAAGCCAGTGGACGCCCTCGTGAACTACAGAAGCCCGCAATTTCCCGCGACAGAGCCATGCATCACTGATGTCCCGTCGTGCTGGTTCGTACTTGATCCAACCCGATGTCGTGAGTCTCGACAAGAGCTGGGACTCAAACTGGTCTGCCGGTAGTTCGGTTCGATAGCTCGTCGCTACGATTATCCCGCTTTGGGCTTTGCTCCAGTTCTCCTCCCTGTTCGCCACTGTCTTGGGCGGTAACTGCAAAGCTCTCATCTCACTCCACAGTTGACCCTCCAGTTTGTCGAACCGATCGCTGTAGTAAAGATCCGGGTCCATAGTCAGAAAACGATAGGAAAGCGATGGGACCAAAATAGCAAAAAGTCCTATCATGATGGCGAACCTCCAGTTCCCATCACGCCCCAAAAACCCAATGAAGCTCTTGAGCTTCCCCACTACCCCTTTATCAACGACATAGCCTCAGCTCGTGTGCGAGGGTCCTTTCTAAATCCGCCGAGAACAGCTGAGGTGACGGTCTTTGCTCCCGATTTTTTTACGCCGCGGAGCGTCATGCAGGTGTGCTCGGCCTCGATGACAACCATAACTCCGACTGGCTGCAGGGCGTCAAAAAGTGTTTTGGCGATCTGCTGCGTCAGGCGTTCCTGAAGTTGAAGACGCCGCGAGAATATCTCCGCTATCCGTGCCAATTTTGAGAGACCGACGATGCGGCCGCCTTTGGGAATGTACGCGATGTGGCACTTGCCGGTGAAGGGCGCGAGGTGATGCTCGCAGACGCTGGCGATCGAGATGTCCTTGACCAGCACCATCTCGTCGTGCGAATCGCCGGGCAGGGGCACTATCTGCTCGGTCGGATCCTGCCACATCCCCTCTGTCAATTCGGCATAAAAATCCGCGACGCGCTCGGGCGTCCGTTTGAGCCCTTCGCGATCGGGATCCTCGCCGATGCCCTCGAGGACGAGCCTCACTCCATCGGCGATCTTTTTGAGATCGACTTTGCTGTTATTCGCCATGTTTTTCGACGCGAAGATAAGTTTAGCGTCTTTACCGATGTAACAAAAAGCTTGCATTGCGGCGGGCGATGAGTAGAATTGCTGTGCGCCCCGTCCGGGCGTCTCACCAAGGCGGAAAGTAGTCGAATTTAGTAGTTTCCTTTGCAGGTGCCCTTTCGGCCAGTTGCAGCATGTACGAGGAGATACGTAAAGACAAGCGAATCGGCCTGCAAACCGAGCTCTGGATCGGTCAGGACGGCATCTTTACACGCACCGACGAAAAGCTGCGCGACCTCTCGATCGGTGGCGCGTACATCGAAAGCCGCCAGGTCTATCCCGTCGGATCGGTGATAAGCGTAAGGTTCAAAATTCCGGCCGCTACAAATCTCATCTCATGCAGCGCGATCATCCGAAACGCCGAGATGGGTGTCGGATTTGGCGTGCAATTCCTCGATATTTCGCGCGAAAACGTCCACCTTATCGAGCGTCAAGTCGCAGGCGAGAGCCCTTTGGCGCAGGCACAATTCTGATTCCCCGCCGGCTTCGCGATATACTTTTGGTTTTTGACCGAGACCAAAAGTGACGCTTACAGAGATACAACAAACACTGCGCGACGCCGTTCGCGAGGCTGCAAAGGCTGAATTTGGTGTCGAGATCGACACCCTCGCCATCGAGGTGCCGCCCAAGCCGGAGCTCGGCGATGTCGCATTCCCGGTCGCATTCGAACTTGCCAAACTGATCAAGCAGCAGACAGGCGAGAAGCAGAACCCGCGCGTGAACGCCGAGGTTCTGAAGGGTCGACTTGAGTCTTTTGCTTTTGTCGGGCGCGTCGAGATCGCGGGTCCCGGCTACCTCAATGTCTTCTTCGACCGTGCCCGTTTTTTGAGCGAGAACGTCAACGCTTCGCCTCTACCGGCTCGCGGCAGTGACGCTATGAAGGTTTGTGTGGAGCACACTTCGGTCAATCCAAACAAAGCGGCTCACATCGGGCATGTGCGAAATTCCGTCCTCGGCGACACATTCGCGCGGATCCTCACGGCAACGGGTAAGCGCGTTGAGGTGCAGAATTACATCGACAACACAGGTGTGCAGGTGGCAGATGTAGTTGTCGGATTCATTTATCTGCGTGAGATGGACCTCGATGCGATCACGGCCCTCGACGCTTCGCTCGAGGCGGAGGCGAAGTTTGGGGAGCATCCTTATACATTCGACTACTACTGCTGGGACCTATACACGGAGGTTGGGCAGCAGTATGCGAGTAACGAGGACCTAAAGACACATCGTGCCGAGATCCTCCACCTCATCGAGGAGGGCGGCAATTCCACGGCTGAGCTTGCCGATTACGTCGCCACCCGGAATGTCGAGTGCATCACCGAGACCATGGAGCGCCTCGGCATCCGATATGACCTGCTGCCGCGCGAGAGCGAGATACTGCACCTGCATTTTTGGGACAAGGCGTTCGAGACGATGAAGCAGCTCGGCGTTATTCATTTTGTTGACGTCGGCAAACAAAAGGGCTGCTGGGTGATGCCTTTCGACGAGCACGAGGGCACGGACGAGCACGAGGGCGACAAGATCCTTGTTCGCTCAAACGGCACCGTCACCTACACAGGCAAGGACATCGCCTATCAGATGTGGAAGTTGGGGATCTTGGGCCTCGACTTTCACTATCGTCCTTTTTACACATATCAGGACGGCAAAGACGTGTGGATGACGACGTCGGAGGGCCCGCGAGATACCGGCGTTCCCAGCTTCGGCGGCGGCGAGACGATCTACAACGTGATCGATACTCGCCAGTCGTACCCACAGGAGGTCGTCAAAAAAGGTGTCGCCGCGATCTCGCCCGAGCGAGGTGAAAAGGCGTCGGTGCATCTCGCGTACGAGATGGTCGCGCTGTCGCCGGCGGCTGCGGAGGAGCTTGGATTCAAATTAACGGACGAGGATCGGGTGCGGCCTTTCATCGAGATGTCGGGTCGGAAAGGTTTAGGCGTCAAGGCTGACGACCTGATCGACCGTCTTGAAGCAAATGCGCTTTTGGAGGTCGAGTCGCGGCACGCCGATGCTCCCCTCGAAGAAAAACAGCTCATCGCTCACCAGATCGCGGTAGGAGCGTTGCGGTACTTTCTGCTCAAGTTCACCCGCAACACGGTCATTGTTTTTGATTTCAAAGAGGCGTTGTCCTTTGATGGGGAGACCGGATTGTTTTGTCAGTACTCTGCCGTCCGCGCAAATAGCATCTTTAGGAAACTAGCAGAGAGCGACTCAGTTGATCCGTCCAAACGCAGGCTGCTAGCCTGCGAGTCCTCTGCACTCAATGACCTCTTATCAGGCGAGGTCGGCACTGACATCTGGTCGCTCATAACGCTCGCGTCGCGTCTCGAGGAGACAGTCAATTCCGCAGCTACCGCAAACGAGCCGGCGATCCTTGCGAAATACACATTCAATCTCGCAAAGGCATTCAATGCCTTTTACCGCGACCATAAGATCATCTCGGAGCCGGACGATCTGCGGCGTGCCGTGCTGATCCTTGTTGCGGATATTGCAAGGCGTTCGTTGACGGAGTCGCTCGCGACGCTCGGTATCGAGGTGCCTGAGAAGATGTAACAACCACGATTTTGGCCTCGCTTCATTGCGGGTGCTACGATGAACTTATCCTCACACAAGGATGGGATATTCAATTTTCAAGGAGATCATCGATGAACGAAAATCTGGAAGGATCGGAAGTAGAAGAAGGTTCGGGTCTTGTGGACTCGGTAGAGGATAACGGCGGCGACTTTACGCCCAATTCGAGCGGCGACGATGGAAGCACGGGCGACGGCACCGACAGCGACGGCACCGATGGCGAAGGCGGCAGCGGTGACGGCACGGACGGCGATGGAAAGGCAGGTGACGGCACCGACGGTGATGGCGCAAGCACCGACAGCGACGGAACGGACAGCAGCAGCGATAGTGACGGAACCGACTAAAGCTCTAGCAAAAGACAAAGAGGCTCCAACCACGCTCAGCGAGTTGTTGGAGCCTCTTTCTTTATCCGATCTCTTTAAAGTTTTTGGTGAGACGTTTCTCTACGTCCGCGGACCAGAGGGTAAATTTTCGGCGCTTTTTCCGTGGGAAGTTTTGAATACAGTCCTTAGGCAGCATCGGCTTGCGCATCCACGGCTGCGAGTTTTTCGTGACGGCAAGCTCGTACCTGCAGCGGAGTATTCGACGGTGAGCGTCGGGCCGCAGCAGCGTTCGGCAGCTCCGAGAGTGATGCCCGGTGATCTGATCTCGCAGCTTCAGAATGGTGCCACCCTGGTGGTCGATGCCGTCGATGAATTGTATGAACCGCTGACGGTGCTTGCCGCCTCGCTCGAACGGGAGCTTCGCGAAAAGATCCAGGTCAACCTCTACGCCGGCTGGCACACTTCGCCGGGATTTGACCTGCACTGGGACGCGCATGATGTCATCGTGCTGCAGCTCGCCGGGCGTAAATCATGGGCGATATACGGTGAGACGCGAAAGCATCCCCTTGCGAATGACGTCGTAAAAGATACGACGCCGCCCGAGGATCCTATCTGGAGTGAGACGATCTCTGACGGCGACCTGCTCTATATCCCTCGCGGGTTTTGGCACGTCGCAACTCCGCTCGACGAGGCGTCGCTGCACCTCACGATCGGAATACCGAACCGCACGGGCGTCGATCTTATGACGTGGTTCTCGCAGCGGCTGCGGGGTGTTGAGGCCTTTCGCAAGGACCTGCCGAAGTTCAAGTGTGAAGAAGAGCGTGAGGCTCACTATCGAACCCTTTTTGACACAGTACGCGAGCAATTTGGCGAGAGTCTGGTCGAGGAGTTCTTTGCCGAGCAAGACGGCAATGCCATTCCGCGGCTGAGTACCAACTTGCCCGAGATAGCGTCGAAGAAGAAGGTTGGCGAGTTGCTGACGCGCAAGTTTGTGCTTGCGACGCCGCGTGATCTCAGGCTCGTTGACGAGGGTGATCTCATAAGCGTGCGGGCCAGCAAGAAGACGTTCAGATTCAAGAAGGATGCACGGCCCGTGCTCGAGGCGTTCAATAAGCGAAAGCCACTGAGCGTCGACCACCTAACTGCCGCAACCAGCGGCAGCCTCGATCGCAAAACGGTCGCCGCATTCGTCAAGGAACTTCTCTCATTCGGACTCATAACAGCCATCGGCGGGGAGTCGTAGATGGCGACGCCCTATTATTGCGCCGCGGCGTCGCTGGCGGCGGGCGAGAAGGTGTTTGGCACCGCAGTCAACGCCGACATCTGGCTGCTGATCGAGTGCCCAGAGCCGTGGGGCGTGAGCGCAGTCAAAGACAGCTCGATGCCGCAGGCCGTGAAGGACCATCTCGCCGGCCTCACCAGAACCTCGCGGCGGATCCGCGTGCAGCTCATCAAGCAGGAATCTCGGACCAGGTGGCCACGGCAGGTCTTTGTCGGTTTTACTCGACAGCATCAGCCGTACCTCGTCAACTCGCATATCAATTCGTACGATGAGCTTCTGCAGTTGAATGCGGAGGATCTCCTGGAGAGGCGTGTCGCGCCGGAGCATCACAACGTCGGCCTGCCGATCCATCTTGTCTGCACTCATGGACGACACGACAAGTGCTGCGCAAAATTCGGTTTTGCGACGTATAAATTCATGCACGAGATCGCGCCCGGCAATGTTTGGCAAACGTCGCATGTCGGCGGCGACCGCTTTGCGAGCAACGTGATCAGCTTCCCAAGCGGCGTCTACTATGGCCATGTCGACAACGACGTGGCTCGCGCGATCATCGACGCCGAAACACGTAAGGAGATCTACCTCGAGCGATACCGCGGCCGCACCTGTTTTGGCCCACATGGACAGATCGCGGAGTACTTTGTTAGACGAGAGAGCGGCATTCGCGACATGGAAGCGCTCAACCGCGAATGGGTGAAACCGTCCGAAAATCGCTCCCACTGGACTGGCCTCTTCACGTCAGAGGACGGCGCTCGACAGCACATCGTCAAATACGAACAGCACAAGGCCGCATTCTCCGCACTCCTCACGTGTCATGCTACGGAGGAGAAGTCGCCGTTTGAATATCGATTGTTGAAGTATGAGGAATCAGCACGCGTGCTCGGGCCAGCGGCGTGATTGACTTACCGCTGCTGGATACGGTTTAATGGTCTTCGATGAACTTCGACGGTTCAAACACGATGACGTGGACTGCTGGCTGGTGGTGGCAGTGTGGGCGTCGTGCGTTGGTGGTCTAGGGATCATCAAATAAGTTTGCATGCGACGCCGCTTGAGACTAGTACTCAGGCGGCGTTTTTCGATTGGTAAGAATGGCCACGGATCACGCGGATGAACACAGATAAGACAAAACAATTTGCCGGAGCCGTCTCATCCGTGGCATCCGTGGCAAGAACTGTTACTCCGGTCGTTGAGACGATGGCGGCGGATCTGTTGACGCCGTTAGCGGTGTACCTGAAGCTGGCGGAGAGGTCGGAGCATTCGTTTTTGCTTGAGTCGGTCGAGGGTGGACAGCAACTGGCGCGGTACTCGTTCATCGGTGCATTTCCGGCGGAGGTGATGACAGGAGGCCGTGAGGCTTACGAGCGGCTGAAGCAACACTTTGCGTCGCTGACAGCCGCGGGTTCAGACTCTGAAGTCGAAATGCCCCCATTCATTGGCGGTGCCATCGGTTATCTGGGTTTTGACGCGTGCGAGTGGTTCGAGCCATCGCTCGCCGGCGGCGGTGACGCTAGCGAGGCGTGCTCGTTCATGTTTTACCAGTCGATCGTGGCATTTGATCACGCGAAACAGGTGATCAGGATCGTGTCGTTGGATATCGATGGCGATCCGGAAATGGCCCGGTGGAGAAACAAGTTATTGAGAGAGCGTTTGGAAGATCCATATCTACCCGTGGTGGTGCCACCACCCTCCGCCGAAGAAGGTCCCACGGATGTCACGGCGTCCTCTAACTGGTCACGACCTGAGTTTGAGAATGCCGTCATAAAGATCAAAGAGCTGATAAACGCGGGTGAGTGCTACCAGGCGGTGCTGTCGCAGTGCTTTACGCGCGAGACGACAGCGTCGCCGGTCGCGATCTATCGGGCTTTGA
>JBJMGO010000326.1:0-2354 GCA_045807825.1 Pyrinomonadaceae bacterium
CCGTCAGCCTCCACATCTACTCAAGACCATACAACCGCTGCATCTCCTACTGCCGCGACACTGACACCTTTAAAGAGGTGACTCTCAAATACGACACTATCGCCGGCAAGCCATGCTACGAGACCGCTAGTCGCTGAGCAGATTCCTCTTCCATCGGACGCCGTCCTTTGTGTCTTCAAGAATAATGCCCTTTGCCGCGAGATCGTCTCGAATGGCGTCCGAACGCGCAAAGTCACGGTTGCGGCGAGCCTCCTGACGCTCCTCGATCAGCTTCTCGATCTCGGCGTCTAGGATCTTCTCTTCCTCCGCGCCAAAGATGCCGAGGACAGAGTCGAATTTTCGGATCGCATCGAGAATCGAATCACGATCGCCGCCACCGATGCCGTCGTTGGCGATGATCGTATTGATCTCGCGGACCATGTCGTGAACTGCAGCGAGAGCGGCGGCCGTGTTAAAGTCGTCGTCCATCGCAGCCTCAAAATGGGCGAGAGCTTTCGCGACGGATCCCTGTGCAGGCGAGACTGCTTCGTTTGCAGCCGACACAGGCGAATTCTTGACCACGCTTCGAAACTGCCTCAGCCGCTCCACCGTCGACTCGGCGCCTTGCAATCCCTCAAACGTAAAATTCAACTGCTTGCGATACGGCACTGACAGCAGCAGATACCTGATGGCGAGCGGCGAGTAGCCTTGCTCTCGGAGATCCCGAAAGGTAAAAAAATTACCCTTCGACTTCGACATTGTGACGTCGTCGATCTTTAAGAACTCGCTGTGTATCCAGTACTTTGCAAAGAGCTTCCCGGTAGAGCCCTCGCTCTGTGCGATCTCGTTCTCGTGATGCGGGAACTGCAGGTCCATCCCGCCGCCGTGAATGTCGAATGTCTCACCGAGGTACTTCATCGACATCGCCGAGCACTCGATGTGCCAGCCGGGACGGCCCCGTCCGAATGGTGCGTCCCAGCCCGGCTGATCGTCCTCGTCGACTAGTTTCCAAAGAGCGAAATCGCGCGCATCTTCCTTGTCATACTTGTCCGTATCTACCCGCTCAGAACCACCCGCAACGTTGCCGGAGAAGTTGATCTTCGCGAGCTTGCCGTATTCCGGAAACGCCGAGATCCGGTAGTAGATCGAGCCCTCGCTCTCATACGCGTGGCCGTTCTCGAGCAGCTTGGCGATGATGTCGATCATCTCTGCGATATGGTGCGTCGCCCGCGGCGTCACCTCCGGCCGCTCGTTACCAAGTGCGTCAAAGTCCTCCCAAAAGTACTGAATGAACGGAGCCGTGAATTCGTCGATCGTGATCCCGCGCGCCTTTGCCTCGTTGATGATGCGGTCGTCGACATCCGTCAGGTTAAAAACGTGCTCAAGCTCGTACCCCTTAAACTTCAGGTACCGCCGCAGAATGTCACCAAAAACGAACGTTCGAAAATTGCCGATATGCGCAAAATTCCAGACAGTCGGCCCGCAGATATACATCCGCACGCGGTTGTCCTCAAGCGGCTGAAAGTCGTCGATCTTGCGAGTAAGTGTATTAAAAAAACTGAGCATAAACGGCTTGCACGTTAGTATCTCAACAAAATGGCCTTTGCGTCACTTTGCGTTCTTGGCGCCTTTGCGTGAGATCTCACGCCGAACTAGCCAAGGCCCAAAAGTCATGCGAGGTCTCCTTCGAGAAACCTTGCCCTCGCCTCGTCCGAGAACAAATACTCCCGGCTATAAAACCTCAATGGATAATCTTTATCGTACTTCGCCACAAGCTCATTCGCTGTATCGAGCAGGGAAGCCCCGTTCTTCGACGCGTTAAAATCCGCAACGGTGCTCATCCAAAAAACCGTCAGTGTCTCGTGGTACGGCATTTCTTTCGACAGATCGATCTCAAAAGCCTTAAGCAATCTGAAGATACCATCGCGCATTTTCGCGGTCGCTGTCTCAAGATCGTGCAGCGTCAAATAGTGCAGCGCGACGGTGAGGTGCTCGGCGTGCTTCCATTTATCGCGTGAGATCGTCGCGTCTTCAAACCCGCGCACGACCTCGGCGATCTCCTCTTCATCTTTGAACCTCATAACTCCTCTTTATCTATATCTGTAAACCAAATCTTTGTACGATCAGACTCGCCGACTCGTCCGCCGAAATGTCTGATGTATCGATCACAAGCGTCTCCTCTTTCCAGTCCGGGTGAACGGAGAAAAGAGCATTCTCATGGCGCTGGCGCTCCACCGAATCGGGATCTGTCAACTTTCGCATCCTGACACGTGACTCGTCGACAATGCGCTCTCTCCGGATCTCGTCGCGGCAATTGACCAGCACAACGTGTACCTCGCCTCCGTTATCGGTGGCGGCGGCCGCAAGCTGGCGAA
>JBJMGO010000327.1:0-7646 GCA_045807825.1 Pyrinomonadaceae bacterium
ATGCAGTAACGCAGTCCGGTCGGCTTCGGACCATCGTCAAACACGTGGCCAAGGTGCGATTTGCAGCGGGCGCAGATGACCTCTGTGCGGACCTCGCCCGGGAGACTGCGGTCTTGCACCTCGATGACATTCTTTTTGTTAAAGACCTTGTAGAAGCTCGGCCATCCCGTCCCGGACTCGAATTTTGTGTCCGAGGTAAAGATCTTTAGATGACACGCCTTGCAGTAGTACGTGCCCGCCTCGTGATTGTCGTAGTACTCGCTGTGATACGGAGGATCCGTATCAGCCTGGCGGAGCACTTTGTACTCGGCGTCGGTGAGCTGCGCCCGCCACTCCGCTTCCGTTTTTGTGATCACATGCCCGTCAAAGATCTCGTCATTCGACGCGACACTGTTGTTAGCCGGAGCAGCGGCCGGCGTCGGAGCGACCTCAGGCATCGTTGCGGCCACCGAGGCGGCATCGCGGCAGCCGGCAAAAACCAGAAATGAAACCGACGCTAGAACCACGACGAAGATAAATGCGTATCTCATAACCCTGTTTTCGGCTGCACCCGTTGTACTAGATTCAGATATTAGATGATTCAAAAGCAAAACGGGACTATAATTTCGCCGAACCGCACTTGATGCCAAAACAGCTCGAGAAAAAACACCCGCTCGCTATTCGCTGGATGCACTGGCTGAATTTTCCGCTGCTCGCAATGATGATCTGGAGCGGCCTGTTGATTTACTGGGCCAACGCGGTCTACTCCGTACGACTCTTTGGCTACGAGTTCTTTCACTTCTTTCCCGCGGGGTTTTACGACTTCCTGAGCGTCCCATTTCGGCTTGCCGAGGGCCTGCAGCTGCATTTCTTTTTTATGTGGCTGTTTGCCGGAAATGGCGTGATCTACGTGGTGTACACCATTTTGTCAGGTGAATGGCGTGCTCTCGTGCCGGTGCCGTCGTCATTCAAGCGTGCACCTCTGGTCGCTCTTCATGACGCACACATCGTCAAAGAGCTCCCGCCGCAGGGCAAGTACAATGATGCCCAGCGGATCGCATACACGCTCGTCATCCTGATGGGCGTCGGGTCGGTCATCACTGGCCTCGCGATCTACAAGCCGACGCAGCTCGGATGGCTCACGCAGCTCCTCGGCGGGTACGAATGGGCACGGTGGGAGCACTTTTGGCTGATGATCGGCTACGTCGCTTTCTTTGCCGTCCACGTCATCCAGGTCATCATTGCGGGTTGGGCGAATTTTAGATCGATGATCACCGGCTATGACGTCGTCGATATCGCAGCGGAGCCAGAACCTGTTTTAGGCGATGAGGGTCTCGCGACAAGTTGAGTGGACTCTCTTCTTCTCTGTGTCCTCTGCGGCAAGCTCTGCGTTCTCTGCGTTTAGTGTTGCTGAGATCAAGTTAACGCAGAGATCGCTGAGGCATCGCAGAGTTCGCAGAGAGCGTCGCACTGATAACCAATGAGTAACTACCGGGACATCAAAACTGACGAGGTCCGCGAGCTGCCGCGTGACGAACGCTGGCCCGGTGGCCGCGATAATACTGCAAACATACTCAACGAGCCGCGTGAGCTGAGCGGCCCCCTCTCAGAGGACGAAGCCAAACGTGACATCTCACGCCGCTCACGTCGCAACTTCTTGGTTGGCGGTGCAGCCGCGTTGCTGGGCATCTTCGGATGGCGGTGGATGCCGGACGAGACAAAGTACAAGCTTCTGCGCGGCACGTTCGAATTTAATGAGTGGGTCTCGCAAAACCTCTACAGCACCAAACGACTCGCACCCGAATTCTCACCGGATCGCGTCGGCAACATCCGCGTCAACGGAATGGAGGGCATGAGCGAGGGCTTCAATCCGAGCGCCTGGAAGCTCACCATTGCGGGCCTCACGTCAACCGAGCTGACGCTCACCATGGATGACATAAAGTCGCTCCCGCGCACGGAGATGACGCCAGAATTCAAATGTATTGAGGGCTGGAGCGTCGTCCTCCATTGGGCAGGCGTACGGGTCTCGGACCTTGTCGCAAGGTATGGCGATGCTTCAAAGCTGCCGAGGTACGTGTCGCTTATCACGCCTGACGAGGGCTATTTCGTCGGTTGGGACACTGAGTCGATCATGCATCCGCAGACACTGCTCGCATACGAGCTCAACGGTCAGCCGCTCACCTCTGAGCACGGAGCACCGCTTCGGATCGCTTCTCCGCTGAAGTACGGCATAAAACAGATAAAGCGTGTTGGGCGGATAGAATTTACAAACGAGCGGCCCAAAGATTATTGGGGCGAGCAGGGTTATGACTGGTACTCAGGACACTGAGCTGATCCTGATCAACGAGGCGTTTTGCGCGGACCGCGTCACGCGGCGTGAGCTGGACATGCTGCTCGCCGATGGCTGGCGACACTTTGGTGAGCGGTTCCAACGCTACAGCATCAACTACTACAAGGACGAGATCCGCCGCGTGCTGCCGCTAAGAGTGCGGCTGTCGGAATTTAGTTTCTCAAAGTCGCAACGGCGCATCCTTCGGAAGAATGCCGACCTCGAGTGCGTCGTCGCGCCCGCCGAGATCACCCCTGACGTTCACGAACTTTTCGCCTGGCACAAGCGCCGCTTTACGCACGACATTCCGGAGTCGATCTACACGTTTCTCTCCTCTGAACCGGCCACGGTGCCGACCGACGGCATGATACTCCGCGTTACGCTCGGTACTCAGCTCCTCGCGGCAAGCTTCTTTGAATGGGGAGCTCTGGGAATGTCGAGTATCTATGCGATGTTCCACCCGCTGCACGCGTATCGCGGGCTTGGGACTTTCACGATGCTCAAAGAGATCGAAGCGGCACGAGAGCACCGCAAGAAGTTCTACTACCACGGCTACGCCTATGAGGGCGAGTCATTTTACGACTACAAAAAGCGGCTATCCGGCCTCGAGGCCTACGATTGGAAGGGCAACTGGCTTAGTTTTAATGCAGAACATGCCGAGCCCGCCGTCAAAGATAAATCATGAATTTTGAGCCGTTTGACGCCAAAAACAGGTACTGTCGTCTAGCGATTTCTTTGTTCTGCGCTCTCTGCGCTCTCTGCGTTGCGGTATCCGCACAGGAATGGAAAACAGTAAAGGACGGTGTTGAATACGCCCAGGTCACAAAAGAGATCGGCGGCCTCAATGTCAATATGAACCTTCTCCGGCTCGACCTTAGAAAGGTCCGCCTAGATGTCGTCCACGCGATGGACTCGGCTATCGGTACTGAGACAACGTCATCCATCGCGACGCGACATCGTGCATCTGCGGCTATAAACGCAGGGTTTTTCAGATTGGATAACAGCATCTGGGTGGGTGATGCGGCGGGTATCTTAAAGGTCGATGGAAACTTACTGAGCGAAAGCAACAACGATCGAGTTGCGATCGGAATACACAACAGCCTTCAACGTACCGATGTAGCCTTCGGGCATCCGCGATCCATGATTGATGTTCGTGACAATCATTTTACAGTAATTGAGGTAAACGGACTGAACCGCGAAAGGAAAGTCGATGAAGTCATCGTATACACACCCGCTTTCGGGCGAACGACTCTGACAACCCCCGACGGCGTGGAGTTCATTGTCCGGCGTGGCAGGGTAGTACGGATCTCGTGGAGTGGCAGCAGTGGCATTCCACCAGACGGTTTTGTAATTTCAGGAACGGGTGATGCAAAGACTAACTTAATGGAAAGATGGAAGGTCGGATCACTTCTAAAGCTTAATTCGTCCGTTGCAATTCGCCAGTTCGATTTTCAGCCAGATATTGATGCCGAAAAGAAGCGGACGGGACGTGAGTTCACCTTTTCTTCAAAGCAGTATTTTGAATCTGAGGATATGACAAACGGCGTTCCGCAGCTTATCAAAGCCGGCAAGATCGACATCACCTGGGAACAGGAAAAGACGACCAAATCCTTTGTCGAAACCCGACATCCCCGTACGGCTGTTGCACAACTCAAAGACGGCAAATTCCTTATGATAACGGTCGATGGGCGGAGCGAATCGAGCGGCGGTATCGGACTTCAGGACCTGGCTGAATACTTGTTGAGCTTAGGTGCGACCGATGCCATGAATCTCGATGGAGGCGGCTCGACAACGATGTTTCTCGATGGCAAGGTGGTCAATCACCCATCCGACAAGGAAGGGGAGCGCAGGGTAAGCGACGCGATCTTGGTCACATTGCGCAAGCCCACACGTGAGTAAAGCCCTAGCTCGCGCATCCCTTCGTCATCGGCTCACAAGATCTAGATACTTCTTTACTACTTCAGGCGAAAGATCATCCGAGATCATTCCAATATAGTTATCCGGCCTGAGTATCAGGAAGAACGACCTTTCTGTCCCAAACACCTCAGCAACGTGCGGGAAAAGCGCGTAGGAATGCGAGTCGATCTGCCCTTCCCAGCCTGCGATGAGATCCGCCGGTTCCACAACTTCTGATTTACCGTCGTTAAATATCACGAGGTGAAACTGCGGCTCGCGAAGGTCGTCGTAGATGCTGCGGCCGTCGATCGTGAACCACGGCATCCGATCGCCCGCACTCACCTTGAAATTGCCAACCTGCTTGCTGAGCGTGTAATCCTCGTAGGTGATCTGTATCTGCGAGATCCGAGGAAAGACAAATCGCTTCACGGCGTCGAGGCTTAACAAAAACTGCGCGATGTAGGGGAAAACATGCAGCCGCGTAAAGGCGACCACGGGCTCCGGTCCCGCGGCAAAGCCAAAGAATCTGTCGGTGGTTTTGGTGAGCTGCTCGGCGTTTGGCAGGCGTTCCTCGTTGTAGGTCGCGAGCAGCTCGGAGCTTGCAAGTCCGCGGATGACCCACGCGAGTTTCCAAGCCAGGTTGTAGCCGTCCTGAATACCGGTATTCATGCCCTGTGCTCCTGCGGGCGAGTGAATGTGCGCTGAGTCGCCGGCCAAAAAGCATCGCCCGACGGAGAACTTATCCACGTGCCGCGTGTGCACCTTGTAGGTCGAGAACCAGTTCACGTCCGTCACGTCTACCTGCAAGGCTGCGTCCTTCTTGATCTGCGTCTCGATCTCGTCATACAACACGTCGCCCTCGTCCTTGGTAAATTCCTCCGGAAAGGTGCCGACGATCCTGTAACGCTTGTCCCCGAGCATCGGAAAAAAGGCGAGCAGTTGATCCTTCATCAACATGATCTGGAGCGCGTCGTGCGGGTATACCCACTCGATCTTGACGTCTGCGACGTAAAACATCCGCTCGAATGTGCTCCCGCCGAATTCGAGTCCGAGCTTGTGACGAACGAGGCTTTTCGCACCGTCGCAGGCGACGAGATATTTCGCGTCGATCGTGGTCTCAGCGCCGTCCGCTCCCTTTATCTGAGCGTGCACGCCGGTCTCGTCCTGTAAAAAGTCGACGAGCTCCGTTCCCCACTGGACGTCCTTGCCCGCGGCAGTGATGTGCTCGTAGAGGATCTTTTCGTGAATGCCTTGCTCGACGATCAGCACGTACGGATACGGGCTCAATCCCTCGCCGAGCGACTTGAATTCCGCCTCGCCACGCATCTTGCCCCCGGCAAACATGCGCACTTTTTCTGTGATGAGCCCCTTCTCGATCAGCTTGTCCGCAAGTCCGATCTGCTCGTATATCTCGAGGGTGCGCGCCTGCACGCCGATCGCCTTTGAGAATGGCGTCGTCCCTTCCTTCGCATCGATGATCTTGAAATCCAACCCATAGCGCACCAACTGACACGCCAGCGCGAGCCCGGTAGGACCAGCGCCGACGATCAGAACGTCAGTCTTTGCCATTCGAGAAAGCTCCTTGTGGGTGTGAAAAAATCTAAGCCGGCTCCAGCTGCTTTTGCGAGACCTCGAGCTTGAGCTTGTCGTCGTCGACGGCCACTTCGGCGCTGCCGCCGTGGGCAAGCTTGCCAAAGAGGATCTCGTGCGCGAGCGGCTGTTTGATCTTTTCGTGAATGAGCCGCGTCATCGGCCGCGCACCGTAGCGGGCGTCAAAGCCGTGGACGGCGAGCCACTCGCGTGCGGCCTCGGTGAGGCGAACGACTACGCGCTTCTCGGCGAGTTGACCGTTCAGCTCACGTATGAACTTGTCGACTACCAGCTTGATGACACTCATATCGAGTGCCTTAAAGGGAATCCACGCATCGAGACGATTGCGAAACTCGGGCGTGAATGTCCGCTCGATCGCCCCTTTCGCATTGCCCTTTGTATCGGATGCGTTGCGAAATCCGACGCCGCCCGATGACAGCTCGCGTGCACCGGCGTTCGTCGTCATTATGAGAATGACGTTGCGAAAATCCGCCTTCTTGCCGTTGTTGTCCGTTAGGGTCGCCGAGTCCATCACCTGGAGCAGCAGGTTGAATAGATTCGGATGAGCCTTCTCGATCTCGTCTAGCACGAGCACGGCGTGCGGCGTGCGCATGATCGCCTCGGTCAGCAGTCCGCCCTGGTCAAACCCGACATATCCCGGGGGTGCGCCGATCAGACGCGACACCGTGTGCGGCTCTGCGTACTCTGACATGTCGTAGCGTAAAAACTCGACACCGAGCACCTCAGCAAGCTGCTTCGACACCTCGGTCTTACCCACGCCAGTCGGACCCGAGAACAAAAATGAACCAACCGGCTTTGTCTCGTGCCCCAGACCCGCACGCGAGATTTGAATGGCGTCAACGATCGCGTCAATGGCATCGTCTTGCCCAAAGATGACCTTCTTGAGGTCCTCGCGGAGCGTCTTGAGCCGGTCACGCTCGTTCGCGACAACAGTCTTTGGCGGGATCTTGGCCATGCGTGCGATCGTGTTCTCGACCATCTGGACCGTGACCTTTTTTGGCCGCTTGCTCTCAGGTAAAAGCTTCACTGATGCTCCGACCTCATCGATGACGTCGATAGCCTTGTCCGGCAGGAATCGGTCGTTGATGTACTTGCCCGCCAACTCGGCCGCAGTTTTAAGCGCATCGTTGCCGTATTTTACGCCGTGGTGCTGCTCGTAAAATTTCTTCAGCCCCTTGAGTATCTGGAATGTCTCATCCACCGTCGGCTCGTTGATATCGATCCGCTGGAACCTACGCGCCAAAGCGCGGTCGCGGTCGAATGCCGCCTTGTACTCGGCATGCGTCGTCGAGCCGATGCACCGCAATTCACCTGCCGCGAGAGCAGGCTTGAGAATGTTGGACGCGTCCATCGAGCCGCCCGAGACGGCACCCGCTCCGACTATGGTGTGGATCTCGTCGATAAACAGAACGGCGTTCTCTTGCTGTTTTAGCTCGTTGATAATTGCCTTAAATCGCTGCTCAAAATCGCCGCGGTAACGCGTGCCCGCGAGGACCGCGCCCATGTCGAGAGCAAAAACCTTTGCGTCCACGAGCACCTCGGGCACGTCGCCCTCGCTGATCTTGAGAGCGAGGCCCTCGGCCAGCGCGGTCTTGCCGACGCCGGGCTCGCCGACGTAGAGCGGGTTGTTCTTTTTGCGCCGGCAGAGGATCTGAATTGTGCGTTCGATCTCTGCGGTCCGGCCGACGATCGGGTCGATCTGACCGGCGGCGGCACGTGCTACGAGCTCCGTAGTAAAGGCCTCAAGCGGATTCTTTTTTGGACGCATCCCGCCCGTCTCGGGGTCGAATTCGTCATCGTCCTCACCGCCCTCAAACATCGGGAATTGATC